>CAIVHI010000051.1 GCA_903905685.1 uncultured Bacteroidota bacterium
CCCATCATGTCGAACACCTCAATGCCGTCTCTGTTGACGGCACTAAGGCAATCTATAACCACGATGTTGTCTGCGGGCATGGGCGTTACCGCGATGGGAGTGTACGGTACAGACAATTGGTTGGCAGCCATTTTCGGGAAAGATATACAGCTCTCCGAATCGTCGAGCCAAAGCACGGCGGGGGCAATGGGTGGCGTGTCGCCATTGCGGGAGAAACAATAAAGTGCGGGTTCCGAGCATTCCACACAACCTGAGGCATCCCAAAGCATGTAGGTGGGGTGCTCCACGCAACCCACACCCGCTATCACGCAAATGGAATCGCCTCCCAAAATGCCCACATGGCTCACCGGTGGAAAGTGCCACACCTTATGCCATGTCCCGAGTATTTGGGTAGAGTCTATCCTCGAAACAATGAATTGGGTGTGGGCTGTGGTGAAGGTATCGCCCGTTTTCAGATTATAGTCGTACAGGACCACTTCTGAGTCTGCTGCGGCCTCGCGCAGGTATACTTTTTGGGCGACCGTATCTTCCCGCACGAAAGCTTGTGCGCCATATTGGGCAAACCCAAGGTCGAATTTGAAGTTGCGGTAGGCATGGGCACCTAAGGTGGTGTCTCCCGCATAGGCAAACGTGTAGTAATGCAAAATGAATGGGCCTGACGCATCATATTCGGGCTCCAATACCTTCCATACGTTGCCCGTGTCGGTAAAGTGGAAGTTTTGCGCCCTTGCAAGCGACAGGGTGCAGAAGATACAAAGCAGGATGGCGGCGGCTTTCATGTTTCTCAGTTTGAAATGGGGGCAAATCAATATTCCATCAATATTTCGCACCTGCTAAAACGGATAGCCGATAGCGATGTTCATCACCAAATTGTCGTTGCGCCAACTCGGGTTGCTGAAGGCGATGTCGGAGAACGTCCATCCGCCGTTGGTTGTCAGGTTGGGGCGTTTCACGGGCATGGCTACGTCGAAACGGAAGGTGAGGAAGGTGGCGATGTCGAAGCGTGCACCGGCACCAACATCTGCCGCGATGCCGGAGCCCAGAGTGTTTAATTGAAGGTTGCCTCCCGGGAACGAGGGGTCGCTACGTGCCAGCCAGATATTTCCCGCATCGGCAAACAATGCACCGTTCATTTTGATGGCCCCCGCAAAAAGCGGTGCAATGGGGAAGCGGTACTCCCCATTCATCTCCAGCTTGATGTCGCCCGTGCGGTCTATGGCCGAGCCGTTGGTGTTGGTGGAGTCGAAATACTTCCCCGGGCCCAACGACCTGATTTGCCAGCCGCGAATGCTGTAAGGCCCGCCCACAAAATATTGCTTGATGTAGGGCAGCGATACCGACTGGCCGTAGGGCATGCCAATGCCCCCATAAAACCGCAATGCAAACGACGAATGCCTCAAGGTGAAGAAGCGGCGCGCATCGAAGTCGAACTTTACGTATTGTGCATATTTTATTTTGAACAAGTCGTTCAGCGTTACGCCCACTTGGTTAAGCAGGCTCAGGATAGTGCCTGCTTCTTCCACCCCGAGGCGCAAATAGGAGTAGTTTTTGTTGTGCTTCTTCTCGGCATTGCTGAACGTGAAGGTAAGGTTTTCGCCCTCAATGAAATTGGGCTTGTAGCTGTTTTTGAGGAACGGGAACTCGTCGAGGTGCGTGCGGAACGAGTCGGTCTCGTAGGGCATGCTGATGATGTTGATGAACACCGGAGACAGCGTCCAGCTCACCGAGCGCGATTTGTGCCAACTATAGGTGTAGTTGGAGCTGGTATTGATGAGTTTGAAATAGTTGAGCCGGTCCACTTCGTTGATACCGCCACTCAAAATGGTGTGGGGTAGGTTGTCGTTATCGAAAATACCCTTGCCTACGGGCGATATGAACTTCGGGAAATCGATGCTGCCATTGATGCCCGCATATTCCGTCAAGAGCAGGAAGTGGTTGATGAAGTCTCTGCCGTAATTGGGCTGGTAGGCATATTCAATGCCGCCATTCAGGCTCAGGGTAAAGAGGTTGGCACCCTTTTCGAAATTCCGGTTGTGGAAATTCACACCCGCCGATAGTCCCAAATCGTAGGTCGTGCCGCTCGACAGTTCGTCGTTTTGCGAAAAATCGAATTTTTTCGATTTGTTCATATAGATGTTGCAATCCAACTCATGGTTGTTATCGGGGTTTTCCGTGAAAACGATTTTGATGAATTGGAAAATGCCCAGTTCGTTCAGTTTTACGAACGTTTTGTCTTGGTCTTTTTGGGCATAGGGTTTGCCGGGTGCCACAAATATGTGCTCATAGAGGATGCGGTCGTGAACAAAATAATTGTGGTAGAAAAAATTGATACCCTTCATAGACTTCACTATCAGGGTCGAATCTTTCAAATCGGCATAACTCTTGAAATCGGGGTAGACGTTTACCGACCCGATGGTATACCTGCTGAACGACTCGGAGTCCTCACCTTTCCTGATGACTACTTCCACGTCTACCGTAGGGTTCTTTCGGCTTTGGGTTTTGTTGATGAAGTTCACCACGCCTTCAAAGGCGCTGGTGGCATCTTTAAACAGGCTTTTATCGAAGGTGTCCAAGCTGAAGGTCCCGATGTTGTCTTGGGTGAAGTGGAAATAGCCGGCATTGCGCACCAGCGACACGATTCTGCTCCGCTCTTCGTCTATAGACGCTATGGTATACTCATGGTCCTTCTGTAGGGCCGATTCCGACTTGCCATCGTTGATGATTTTGGCCACGGCACTGTCTGGGGCTGTATACGTCACATTGCTTATGGCATAGTAGTCGCCCAAGGTAATATAGTGTTTTACAATGGCCTTGTGGGATTTGTAGATGACCGTATCCTTCATTTTGATATAGAAGTAGCCCAAATTGAACAGGTAGTTCTTAATGTTCTGCTCCGACTTGGAAAGTACCGTGCTGTCAAAAATCACTGGCCGTTCCACATATTTGGGCAGAAGGCTGTCCGGGCGGTCGCGATATTTGGCATATTTATAGTTGTATACCCACAGTTTGACGGGCGACCTCAGTATCCATGATATGGAATTCGGTTTTTGTACCAGCAGCCGGGTAAGGTTGTCCTTGATTTCGCCCTTGTTTTTGAGCTCGCTGTTTGACGACAGGAATATTTCATTGTCGGCCAGCAAGAACTCGTTGGGTTTCAGGTTCTTGGTACTGCTGCATCCCGATAGCGCCAACCATACCGCCACGAGTCGGCAAAGAAGCCGCAGTTGTGGTTTTTCTGTCAGTGTTTTCGGCATCAGGAAATGTTTTTCCGCTCACAATGGTCTGCTCCCCAACTTTAGGGGCCACGTTGATGTGTCCCGCGGGTCCGTCCGATTTGTTTTAGATTTGCAGCTATGTTGTCTAAAGCGCAAATTAAATATATTCGGTCATTAAGTTCACACAAATTCCGCAAGCTGGAGGGAGTTTTCTTGGCAGAGGGAGATAAAATTGCATCTGAATGGTTGGAGACGCACGGCAAAATTAGGATGGTGGTGGCCCTGGAGTCGTGGCTTGCGGGCAAATTGCACAGCATTCATGCACACCCCGAAGCCTTGGTGGTGGCCGTTGAGGAGGCAGAACTGGCAACGGTATCGTGCTTACAAACGCCCAACAAGGTGCTGCTGGTGGTTGAGCAGCCGCAGCCACGGGCACCGCAACTTTCGGGCGGCTGGCACTTTGCGCTCGACGATATTCGAGACCCAGGCAACCTCGGTACCATCATCCGTATAGCAGATTGGTTTGGGATGGCCAATGTATTTTGCTCGCCCAATTGTGCCGAAATTTATAGCCCCAAGGTGGTGCAGGCCGCCATGGGCGGGCACCTGCGGGTGAATGTATGCGAGCAGGAGTTGACAACGTTTTTGCGCCAGAGTATGCTTCCCGTATTTGGTGCAACCATAGATGGCGAAAACTATTTGGACATGAAGCTGCCCAAGGCCGGCATCTTGTTGATCGGCAATGAATCGAAGGGCATAGCGCCGGGCTTGGTAGACCTTTGTGCGGCCCTGGTGACCATCCCCCGCTATGGCGGGGCGGAGTCGCTCAATGCGGCGGTGTCGGCCGGCATCCTCGCCGCAGGAGTGCATGTCGGGAGATAGCCTTGGGTGTCAATCCTTAATGAAATTCAAATTAGAATATTTTTGTTTTAACCCGGCACAGTAATTGAAGTCTACACTATATCAACAAAAGCGTATGAAAAAGTTGGCATTGGCCGCGGCCCTTGTTGCCGTGGCGGTAAGTGCTCAAGCACAGTCGAAACTGAAGGTCTTCCTTTCAGAGAAAACGCCCATCTCCATAGAGTTGGATGGCAAGCATTTCGATAAGACCGGTACCTCCATCACCGTTGGCGATTTGCCTCCCGGCCGGCACTACCTTCGGGTTTTCGAGATGGAGCGTTCGCACTTCGGGCGTCCTCAAGAGCGTGTTATTTATGAAGGACGGGTGAAAACCCATTTTGGCAACATTACACTGTTTGAGCTGGATGCCCCCACCGGCAACATCAATGTTTATGACGAAAGCATGGAAACCTACGCATCATCGCCAACCATCATGGGCACCGATGAAAACGGGCGACCCATGCAGCCCGGTTCCCGGTATGACGGCAACCGTAGCCAGGTTTCACAACCCAACGAGAATGTTCAGCCCGTTGCCACCCCTCCAATCCAGCCCGCTGCACCCGAATCGACCCTGTCGGATGCACGCATGACCGCATTGAAGGCCAAAGTGTCGGAGAATGCTACCGATAGCAAGAAATTGACGGAAATGAAGGCGGAGTTGGCCAATGACAAAATCAGCACCAACCAAGTATCCGTCATGATGGATTGGTTGAGTTTTGAAAGCTCCAAAGTGGACTTTGTGGAATGGGCCTTCCCCAAAACTACCGACCAACAGAACTTTGGCTCCATAGAACTGAAGTTTTCCTACAAAGATTATCAAGACGAAGTGGACGACTTCATCAAGAAGCACTGACCACACTGCATACACAACGTATTATGAAATGGCATCCGGCTCGCTTTAGGATGCCATTTCCGTTATTGCGGTTACGAACGCGTCGAGTTCGGCTATTGAGGTGTAGATGTTGGGGGTGATGCGGCAACCCTTTACATCGGGGGTGTCAATGGCTACGGTAAAAATGCGGTATTTGTCCATCAGCGTGGTTGCCATGTCCTTTGGCATCATGCCTTTGATGCCGATGTTGGCAATGGCACAGGTTCGCTCAGATTCGAGAGGCGTGTTCATCACCACATTCGGCAGGTGGTGCACTTTGTCGGTCCAATAGCGTTGCAGGTACCTGAGCCGTTCTTCTTTGCGTTGTGCACCTACGGTGCCCACATAAAAGTCTATCGCGTCTCCAATCGTGAGGTCGGTAGCCACTGGGTGGGTGCCGGTGTGGTTGAGGCGAAGGATGTCGGTGTCGCCCTTGGCGCCCTCTGCAAATATGGGCCAGATTTCAGGGATATGCGATTTGTTCAGGTACAGCATTCCTGCACCCAGCGGCACACTCAGCCATTTGTGCAGGCTGCAACCATAGTAGTCGCAATGCAGGTCGGGTATTTTGAAGTCGAGGTGGGCGAAAGCATGGGCGCCGTCTACCATTACGGGTACGTTTTTGGCATGGGCCATGTCGCAAATCTTCCTCACGGGCAGCACCTGGCCGGTGATGTTGATGATGTGGCACACCATGAGTAGGCGAGTTTTTGGCGTGATGGCCTGTGCATAGAGCTCCACAATCTCATCGTCCGATTTTGGGTGCAATGGCACATTCACCATCTTGTTCACCATACCGAAACGTTTGGACACCTGTTTGAACATGTCCATCATCGCGCCATAATCGGTCGTGGCCATAATGGCTTCATCGCCAGGCTGCCAGTTCATGCCCGATATGATCATGTCGAGCGATTCGGTGGTGTTTCGGGTAATGATGAGCTCGTCATCGGCCACGCCTGCCAATTTGGCCAATCGCGATGCCGCCGCCTTTTTATCATCAAACTGCACGGTGCGTAAGTAGTGTGCCCCTTCCACATTGACCGCCTTGATATGGGCCATATACTTGTCGAGTATGGGGCGAGGCTGCACGCAATAATAGCCGTTTTCAAGGTTGATGAAGTCCTTGGGCAGATCATACAGGCTGCGGATATGGTCCCAGAAGTCTGCCGGTTCGGCGTCGGGTGCAAAGGTCTGGGCAGGTGCCGAGACACCGGTCAACGACAGTGCAGAGCCAATCCCCATCAGGGCAGTGTTTTTCAGGAACGTGCGTTTGTTCATGGTTGGGAGAGTTTGGGCCTACGCGGCCGGTTTTCTGTATTTGCCATCATTTGAACTGCTCAAAAGCGTCCAATATGGAATTCCTGATAGCTTCGGTAGAATCCATTTCCCGAACCCTATTGAGCTGGCCGTTTACAAGGGAGAGCACCTCGTGCTTGGCATCTTTGTCGTTGTACCAGAATTCCTTTTCCGAGGTTAATACGGCCATTAATAAATCCCCCTCAAAAAAGTCTCCCTCGGCAAGAATGTCAATTTTCAGCTCCTTAATGGCCATTGGGATTAGAATAGGGAGGGCGATATTTTGTGCTATCATCATCCTTAGGTCTTCTACCTCAAAGTCATCGAGATTCTTCTTCCTTAACTTGTAGCAGGTAATTGCCAGGTGAGAATTAAAGTCAGTAGCTTCCCAGAAGTCGTTTTCAATGCTTTCGATGGTATTTGTCACAATTGAAAAACTTTAATGGCGCTGCAATTATATTCATTCTTGGCGCGCTTACACAAATTAGGAGCATAATAAATGCCATTTAGCCCTTTATTATGCCGACTCATTTCTTTTTGCCGGTCGTAGAGTTGTTCTCCTTATCCAACTGCTTTTGCCATTTTTCTGCCGCCTTTTGACCTGCGGCTGATTTTCTGTATTCTTTCAATTTTTCATCCAACATATTGAGGGCCGATTGATAGTCTTCTTCCGTCAGGCCCTCGCTATTGGCCTTCTTGAAAAAATTCCTATCGTACATCGTCAATATTAAGCTGCCGATTTTATTGAACATGGGGTGGTCTATATCGTCTTCATCTTCCTGCAAGATTGATTTCGACATGGCCTCTATTCTATTGATGAAGGCCCGCTCGTTTTTATGTTGGTTCGATTCATTAGCCATATTGGTCTATTTGAGCCTAAGGTAAGAACTTTTTACACCGGTTCAATGGAATTGGATTATCTTTTTGATCCGGGCAAATTCGGCTGATTGGGTTGTTCATGAAATCGTTTCGGGAGGCAGCAGCTATATATTTTGTACATGGGACATCTGCAAATTTTAACCCCCATTCATGCAACGGCCTACATCATGCAACAGCAGTATTATTTGCGCCGAGCCCCTCTGTCGGGCTCAGGAGGTGCGTGGCATAGGCGAAAGTGAAATGAAGTGACTGTGTCGTATAAAAATTATATAAAAAAATTAATATTTATATGAAAGAGTCAATTCCAAACATAGCGTTCATCAAAATCGACATTGTACTTTTTAAGGAACGAACGGTATTCATCCTGGAACGTTTTTTTTGAATGATGTTCGTGTTGGTTAGCGATATAGGCAGCAACGGTTGCCACCTGCGCCGGATTTACCGAGAAGGCGCCATAGCCATTTTGCCAATAGAAGTGACTGAGGTGGCTGCCCTTTGTTTTCATGATTTTGGACGATGTCCGTTTTATTTCTTCCACAAGGTCAATAAGTGCAATTTTTTTTGAAAGCATGCAGAGTATATGTATATGATCGGTATAGCCGCCAATTTTTATAGGGGTGCATTCTAGGGAATTGCATATGCCACCCATATAACGATGTAGCTCTTCCTCATGGGGAGGGTATATAAGCGCCTCGCGGTATTTGGTGCTAAAAACGATATGTATATAGTTTCTTACGAGAGATTGTCCCATATGGTGTTGTTGTCGGTTTACAAATATAATGGAATGATTGCAAATTACCATCTCGGGCATATTCCCGATGTATTCCCCGGGTGATGCCCGAGGCTATTGTATTTTGCCCTTTCAGGGCGGTCCAAAATAGGAATAGGGGGTAACGCCCTGAAAGGGCACAATGTCCTAGCATGGGGCACCGCCACATGGTCCATGTGATGGGCATCGCCACATATGTTGTTGATTTACAAATATAATGGAGGGATTGCAAAATACCTTGTCGGGCATATTCACGATGTATTCCCCGGGCGATGCCCGGAGCTATTGTATTTTGCCCTTTCAGGGCGGTCCAAAATTGGAATAGGGGGAAACGCCCTGAAAGGGCACAATGTCCTAGCATGGGGCATCGCCGCATGGACCAAGTGATGGGTGTCGCCACGTATGTTGTTGATTTACAAATATAATGGAGGGATTGCAAATTACCATGTCGGGCATATTCACGATGTATTCCCCGGGCGATGCCCGGAGCTATTGTATTTTGCCCTTTCAGGGCGGTCCAAAATTGGAATAGGGGGTAACGCCCTGAAAGGGCACAATGTCCTAGCATGGGGCATCGCCCCATGGATCATGTGATGGGCATCGCCGCATATGTTGTTGATTTACAAATATAATGGAGAGATTGCAAATTACCATGTCGGGAATATTCCCGATGTATTCCCCGGGCGATGCCCGGAGCTATTGTATTTTGCCCTTTCAGGGCGGTCCAAAATAGGAATAGGGGGTAACGCCCTGAAAGGGCACAATGTCCTAGC
>CAIVHI010000052.1 GCA_903905685.1 uncultured Bacteroidota bacterium
GGGCGAACCGCGGTTCGCCCTAACGCCATTTACCTCCCGGGTTGAAGGATTTAGGTCGGGTTCTTTTTTGGAGGCACGTGACGACCGTTTTTAAGCGGAAGCAAATGCTACAGGACTGTATGGACGAAGGAAATCCTTCGTCCGGATTGCGTCGTTGTTGGCTTCACCTCAAACTTAAAAAGCAACTTGCCATCCTCGTTGCGCGCGCCCCCCCTTTACAGCGGAATATTCCCGTGCTTCTTCTTGGGCAGGGTATCCACCTTGTTTTCCAGCATCTTGAATACTTTCATGAGTTTGATGCGGGTGGTGTCGGGCATAATGACTTCGTCTATAAAGCCGCGGGCGGCGGCACCATAGGGATTGGCAAATTTTTCGATGTATTCGGCTTCTTTTTCCAACAGTTTGGCATTGGAGTCGGCGGCTTCGGAGATTTCCTTTTTGAAGATGATTTCCGTGGCACCCTTGGCACCCATGACGGCAATTTCGGCTCCCGGCCACGCAAAGTTGTGGTCGGCACCTATGTGCTTGGAGTTCATCACGTCGTATGCACCGCCATAGGCCTTGCGGGTAATGACCGTCACCTTGGGCACGGTAGCCTCGCTAAGGGCATACAGCAGCTTGGCGCCGTTCACGATGATGCCGTTCCACTCTTGGTCGGTGCCGGGCAGGAAGCCGGGCACATCCACCAGTACCAGCAGCGGCACGTTGAAGGCATCGCAGAAGCGCACGAAGCGGGCACCCTTCTTGCTGGAGTTGATGTCTAACACGCCGGCAAGGTAGGCAGGCTGATTGGCCACAATGCCTATGCTGCGGCCGCCAATGCGTGCGAAGCCCACTACAATGTTCTCGGCATAACCCTTGTGTACCTCCATAAAGGAGTCGGCATCGGCCAGTTCCTCAATCACTTCCTTGATGTCGTAGGGCTGGTTCGGATTGGCGGGTATGATGTCGTTGAGTTTTTTGCGCGTTTCGTCGCCCATTTCGTAGGGGTACACAGGCGCGTCGTTCTCGCAGTTTTGGGGAATGTAGCTCAATAAACGCTTGATATTCTCGATACATTCCGGCTCATTGGCATAGGCAAAGTGGGTAACGCCACTCTTGGTGGCATGGGTATGCGCACCGCCCAATTCCTCGCTGGTCACGGTTTCATGGGTCACGGTCTTCACCACATTGGGGCCGGTAACGAACATGTAGGAGGTGTTTTCCACCATCATGATAAAGTCGGTAATGGCGGGAGAGTAAACCGCGCCGCCTGCGCAAGGGCCCAAGATGGCCGATATTTGCGGTATGACGCCCGATGCCCGCACATTGCGGTAGAAGATGTCGGCATAGCCGCCAAGGGATACCACGCCTTCCTGTATGCGCGCACCGCCGCTGTCGTTGAGCCCAATGAGCGGCACTCCGTTCTTCATAGCCAAGTCCATGATTTTCACTATTTTCTCAGCATGGGTTTCCGACAGGCTGCCGCCGAACACGGTGAAGTCTTGGGAAAACACATAAACCGGCCTTCCGTTGATAGTGCCGTAGCCCGTTACCACACCGTCGCCCAATACCAACTCGCGCTCCATACCGAAGTCGCGGCTGCGGTGGGTAACCAACATGCCGATTTCTTCAAAAGAGCCCTCGTCGAGCAGCAGGTGCAGGCGCTCCCTGGCGGTGAGCTTGCCCTTGCTGTGTTGCGATGCGATGCGTTTTTCTCCGCCCCCCAATTGGGCTTCCTGAATTTTCTGTTGCAGTACGGCTACCTTATCCATAAAGCAAACCTAAAACAAAATGTCGAGACGGAATAGAAGGGGCGGTTTGCTGTGGAGTGGGCAAAGCGGTTAGCGTGGCAATTGTAGCGCTTCATCAGTCTAATGCCACGACCATAAATGCATCCCAATTTCCCATCCCTTCCAGAAGGGTGTCGAGGAAGCCTGGACCGTACTCCAAGTAGTACTCCAAAAAGTTTTCTATGCGTTCTTGAAGGCTGCCGTTGGGGAAGAGGCGCAATTGAAGGTTGTGGAGTCGGGTAGTGGTCACATCGGCCTTCTTTTTCTCGGCCCGCAGCATTTTGTGTTCCAAAGCCGCCACCTCTTTCTTCATGCGGGCCAGTGCGGCCAGAGTCGCCCGTTCCAAAGTGGGGTCTACGTCGCGGGCCTTTTGCGAGAGGGCACCCATGACCTGTTCGAGCAGGGCATTTTCGGCGTCGGTCTGCCAGGTGGTAACACCTTGCGACACCAGGTAGTCGCGCACCAAATCGTCATAATCCTTGAACAATTCCGGTATCGGCACATCCAGCCTCTGCCGCATGGCTTCTTCAGCGTGGGGTATCCAAAGTGCCGATTGGCGCAAGCAGACGACGGGGTAGGGCACCGCATAATGCTCAAACAACGTCTTCAACTGTAGCCAGTATGCAACCTCGGCACCCCCGCCAATAAAGGCAATGTTGGGTAAAATGGACTCTTGGAACAACCCGCGAAGCACCACATTCGGGCTAAACCGCTCAGGGTGTTCGTCCAGCTCGTTTTCAAGCTCTTGCGCGGCCCAAGAAATGGTAGTGCCAACCACCGTCCATCGGTCTCCGGTTCGCTCAATACGCTCGCGCAGTTGGTCGGCCAAGTAAAAGAGGTTAAGCGGGCGGGGTGCTGCTTGGGCTTTGTAGTGCGCCTCCAGCAGCAGGCTTTGTTGGGTAACAATGGGGTAGGAGCGTTGGTGGAACAATTCGTCGCGCATCACCGGTATAAACGAACGCTTCAAGCGGGCATCGTCGGGGTCAAGTATTACGAGGCCATAGCGTCCAAAGAGGGCATTCACCAAACATCGGGTGGCCTCACCCACAGTGCGGTGGTCGCGGTAGGCATGAGCCACCATAAATTTCAGTTCATCGCAAAAAATGCCGGGCGGGCCAAACTGTTTCAACAAATTGGTGAGGAGGCCCGACAACGACGCTGTAGACATTCTACCTACCGCACCTTGCTGGCTGCCACCATCCCAAACAAGCCGCTCGCCCCGGAAGCGGAATGTACCCAATTCGTCCAGGTCATTGTCCTCGCTGCCCATGTAGTACACCGGTACGAATTTGCAGTCCGGATGTTGCTGCGAGAGTTCTTCGGCGAGTTTGATGGCATGCAGTATTTTGTATACGAAGTACAGGTAGCCCGTCATGAGGTTGGGCTGGTGGGCCGTGCACACCGTGTAGGTGTGGTCGTTGCCCAAGTGGTGGATGTTGGCCAGGGTTATTTCTGTGGCATCCACTGCGGTATACTGTGCCAACAGGGTATCGCGCAGCAACACCCTATTGGTGGGGTAGGCGGAGCGGGCCTGCAAAGCCGCAGCCATACCGTCCCGGTTGGGGCGATATTTATAGAATCCGGCTAAGTCGGCATGGTTATCGAGGTAATCGACTACGAGCCGGGAGAAATAGCCCGTTTCGCGGTGCGGGATGTAAGAGAAATGCTTGGTCACGCGGCCCTGTTTTGGGGCGAAGTTAAGCCCCCGCATCCACACCCCGCATCTATAGGTGGGGTAAGAGGCGGTTTGCATTACCACCAGCTATACGGCTATCGAAATAACGGAGGTTTAAGTGCCTATTTTTCAAATTGAAATGTATTTATTAAAATAAATTTTTAACGCGTATTGGGGAGTACGCAAGGGTTCGTAATTTCGGAAGCGGTAGCTATGGGTGAGGCGGGAAGTATTAGGAATTGGACGGAAGAAGACCGTCCGCGAGAAAAGATGTTGGCGAGAGGGGCGGGGTCGCTCACCGATTCCGAGTTGCTGGCCATACTCATTTCAAGCGGCACGCGCGAGCATTCGGCATTAGACCTCGCCAAAATGGTATTGGAGCTCGCCCATGGCGACATTGGCGAATTGGGGCGGCTCTCCATACCCGAGCTTACCCAGGTAAAGGGAATCGGTGAAGCCAGAGCCATCACCATCAGCGCAGCTTTGGAGTTGGGTAGGCGGCGGCAGTTCAAGGAGGGTATAGAACGGGCCTCCATCAGCAGCAGCCGCGATGCGGCATCGGTAGTGATGCCGCTCATGAACGACCACAACCACGAAGTTTTTTACGTGGTTTACCTTAACCAAGGCTTAAAAGTCATCAAGGCCGAAAAAATCAGCGATGGGGGCATGACGGCAACCGTGGTAGACGTCCGCATCATCTTAAAGAACGCCTTTCTGTACAATTCCAACCAAATCATCCTCGCCCACAACCACCCGTCGGGCAACCTCAAGCCCAGTGAAGCCGACAAACAGATTACGGCGAAGATTCGGGAAGCAGCGCACTTGATGGACATCAAAGTGTTGGACCATATTATAGTTGGCGGCAACGCCTACCTCAGTTTCTCCGATGAAGGGTTGATGTGAGTCGATAGGTGGGCCAATAAAATTTTTTTCGGAATATAGCCCCCAATCCCGAAATTGTGCCGTAAAACACGGCAATGCGCATCATCACTTATAATGTAAACGGTATCAGGAGTGCGGTAAAGAAGGGCTTTATCGACTGGCTGAAAACCGACCCTGCCGACATTATCTGCCTACAGGAAATCAAGGCCAACCTTCCCGATGTGCCCGTTGAAGCCATTCGGGAGGCCGGCTACGAAACCTTCGCATTCCCAGCACAAAAGAAGGGGTACAGCGGTGTGGCCATCCTCACCAAAATCAGCCCCGACCGGGTTTTTTATGGCAGCGGAGAGGAACAGAGTGATGCTGAAGGGCGCGTCATTGGTGCAACATTCGGGTCCGTAACGGTCATCAATGCCTACTTCCCCAGCGGGACAAGTGGCGACGACCGCCAGGCCTACAAATATGTATGGCTGGACGGCTTCCTGCAATTCCTTCAACCTATGGTGGCCGAGGGGCGGAGCTTGATTGTGTGTGGAGATTACAACATCTGCCACAAACCCATCGACATCCACGACCCGGTGCGCAATAAAAATTACACCGGCTTCCTGCCCGAAGAGCGGGCTTGGATGGACCAATTTTTTGAGGCGGGTTTTGTAGACTCTTTCAGGGTGTTCAACAATGTGCCCGGACGTTACACTTGGTGGAGCAACTTTGCCAATGCCCGGGGCAACAACAAAGGCTGGCGTATAGACTACATCAATGTATCGCTCCCATTGAAGGACAAATTATTGGGAGCAGACATCTATCCCCACATCGTACATTCCGACCACTGCCCGGCTTTTTTGGAAATCGGGATATAGGTTGCTGCAACGTCGATGATATTGTCGGTAAAGCCCCACCTAAGAATAACGGCCACATAGCAATTTCCAATTGCGTACCAATGCAGAATAAGTTTAATTTTGTGTTGTGGTCGTAAAGTCTAAACAGTTGATTATGAAATCGGTCGTTGGCGTTCTTTTGGGTTTGTCGTTGTTTGTGCTTCCGGGTTGGGCTCAAACCGGGGTCATTGTTACGGTTGCGGGCAACGGCAGTTCGGGGATATCCATTACCTCAGGCTCCGCCACATCAGAGCCATTGAACCAACCCGGTGGTATTTTTTGCGATGCTGTCGGCAATATCTATTTTTCGGATTCTTGGAACAACCGCATCTGTAAGGTCGATACCTTGGGCGGTTTCTCCATAGTGGCCGGCACGGGTATGCTGGCCGGTACCGGGTCGGGAGCATATGGAGGAGACGGATGGGCGGCCACAGCGGCCAATCTCTACCACCCGTTGCAATTGGCCTTAGATGGGGCAGGCAATCTCATTTTTGCCGATGCCGGCAACAACAGGGTCCGGAAAATCGATACTTCGGGCATCATCACCACAGTTGCGGGTAAAGGGGTTGCGGGCTTTACGGGCGATGGCGGCATGGCCACAGGTGCCAACCTGAACAACCCCACCGGTGTGGCGGTAGACCTTGCAGGAAACATCTACATTGCCGATGCCGGCAACAATCGCATTCGTAAGGTTTCCACTACGGGCCTTATATCCACATTTGCCGGCAATGGCATTCCGGGATACTCCGGCGACGGCGTTCCTGCCATTGCCACCTCGCTTTTCTATCCCTCCAGCATAGCAGCCGATACGTTGGGCAACATCTATATTGCCGACCAACTCAATAACCGCATCCGCATGGTATCTCCAGCCGGAATGATTACAACGTTTGCAGGTGTAGGGGTGGCGGGCTTTTCGGGTGACGGAGGCCCGGCGGTAGCAGCGTCGCTTTCCAACCCATGCGCAGTTAAGGTTGATGCCGCAGGCAACCTCCTCATAACGGACTTCGGCAATTACCGGCTTCGCAAGATTGTTGGTGGTAACATCAACACCGTTGCCGGAACCGGTACTTCGGGCTACTCGGGCGATGGAGGTCTGGCTGGTGCGGCGCGCATTTATAGCCAAGATGCCGTTACAGACGGCCGCGGCAACGTTGTCTTAGCCGACGGCCAAAATAACCGGGTCAGGAAAATCACTTTCCAGTCGCAGGCCGCGTCCGACAGCCTCAATCTTTTTGTAGCGCCCTCCTGCGGCACGGTTTCGTTTTCACCCACCACTACGTCTACCGATTCCGGTCTGTATGCAGTTATTCAATATGGAGACGGAACGGGTGGTGAAGCTGCAATGCCCGCGCTTACTACGGGTGGTTCGGGCGCAACCATAACCCACATCTATCCATTTACGGGAACGTACACGGTCAAAGTCGTATTATGGTCAACGGCGGGGCCGATCGATTCGGTGACCACTAATGTGAATTACCGTAATTGCGGCGACTATACGGTGTTTTTTTATAACGATGCCAATGGCAATTGCATGCGCGATTCGTCTGAACCCTATTTGACGCTCCCCGTGCTGACCCGAGTAGACTCCGCAGGGGTTGCCGTGGCCATGTTGTCTGCCACATCGGGTTTTACCTATCATGAAGCCGGGCCGGCGGGCACCCTCTACACATTTACTGTCGTGTCTTCATCGGGTCAAGTCCCCACTTGCCCAAGCACGGGTGTTTTTTACGATACCGTAGGTGCAGGCGGCACATCAATAACCATCGGGTTCAACTGTACCGATACATCTTCCCAATTTGATTTGGCCGAAACGCCCATCGCTTTTGCCTATCCCGCCGGGCTTCAAGGAGCGGTGGCGGTATCCAATAAACGCTGCATGCCCCAATCGGGCGGCCTCAAACTTACATTTGACCCGAAATTCGCCTTCTCCACGTCAATCCCTGCGGCCGATTCTGTTTCGGGAAATTCGGCCTATTGGTCGGTTGGTGTGCTTAATGCTACAGATAGTTTACCCAACACTATAAGCTTTACGCTGGCCCCGGCATCGGGCACACTCACGGTAGGCGATACGGTTTTAACAAAGTGCGCCTTGGCACCCGCCGTGGGCGATGCCGATACCACCAATAATTATTGGACGCGGGTAGACACCGTTCGCGCTGCATTGCCTGCCGCACAACTTACGGTATCTCCGCAGGGCGCGGTGTTCCCAGGCACCAAGTTGCAATACGTACTTGCTTATACCAACCCAACCGGTGCCCGTATTGGTGATTTACGCATCACCGACACCCTGCCGACTTATATAGACCTGCAATCCTTGCGCATGGATGCTGTCAACCGGGTGTGTATAGTTGAGATGGAAAGTCAAGGAGGGTACAACATCGTTCACTTCGACATTACTGATGGTCTTGCGGCAAGTGGAGTGGGGGGTAGCTTGCTACTTGCGTTTTCCGCTCGGGTGTCAGCCTTGGCACCGCTTGGGGCAGTGATTGCCAACGACCTAACTTACACGGCTGACGGCCAACCCTCCACCGTGTCAAATACCGTTACGAATTGGGTTCAGGATACCGTGTCGGGATCGGCCGAAGTTTGCGTTGGCGCGACCGCTCTGCTTTCCATGCCCGTGGTTGGTGGCCTCTGGGGTTGTTCCAATTCAAATGCCACTATTGCCGGCGGCGTAGTGACGGGGGTAATGCCCGGATTGGACACTGTATATTATACAGTTCGGTACCCCGATACGTCGTTCGCAGCTTCAATTGTGGTAAGTATCGGCACCATCCCAACCGCCGGGGCCATTTTGGGTGATTCTTCAGTGTGTACTGGTGTCACGGATACCTTGGCAGATTCGGTTACCGGTGGTGTTTGGGTGCTCACCAATGGTTGGGCTTCAATCACCCCAGGCGGGATATTGACCGGCGTCACTGCCGGGATGGATACCGTCAACTACATTGTTTCCAATGCCTGCGGCGCAGATACCGCCCGTGCAACCATCCATGTTCGGCCATCGCCGTTTGCCGGCGCGATTATTGGGCCGAGTGGCGTTTGTTTGGGCAGCACCACTACCTACTCCGATTCCGCATCCGGTGGCAACTGGTCTGTGTCGCAGTTTACGTTGGGCGGATATTCCTACGGGTACCTGCATGCCGCAGCAACAGGTGTAGATACGGTCAAGTATACCGTCACCAATTCTTGCGGGGTCGCCATAGCCCAAAAATGGGTAACGGTCGATTCCACGCCCTATGTGTCCTCCGTCACCGGGCCGGGTCATGTATGCGTAGGAGCAACCGCTACCTTGTCGGGGTTGCCATCCGGCGGACTCTGGACCGCTTCGAATGTCAACTTAAGCGTTAGTGGGGGGATAGTCTCGGGGCTCAATCCTGGATTGGATACGGTGACTTATACCCAATCCAATGCATGTGGTAATGCGTCGTTGTCTAGAATCGATACCGTCTATGCGGTACCGAAAGAGGGGGCTATTTCGGGTCCGTCCATTTTGTGCGTAGGGCTGTCCGTCACACTCATCGATACCACCCTTGGAGGTACTTGGTCTGTCGCCAATATATCTGCGGTTGTAGGGTCGGGTGGGCTGCTCACCGCCGTCAATGTAGGGGTAGACACGGTCTTCTATTCTGTAAACAATATTTGCGGTACGGCCAGTACTACCTTGATAGTATCGGTAGATGCCGTGCCAACTCCGGGTGTGTTGTTGGGTTCGGACAGCGTTTGCGTAGGGACTACGATACCCATCATTTCAACCGCAGCCGGTGGGCATTGGCGTAGCACCAATATTGCCCGAGCATTGGTTGACTCGGTTGGGGTGGTAACGGGGGTTTCGAGGGGTAACGATACCATTGTCTATAAAGTATCGGGTTATTGTGGTAGCGATTCCTCCACTTTCCGAATTTACGTAAACGAGATACCTCACGTCTCTCCGATATCCGCTGCTGATTCCATTTGCGTATCCGCAACATTCGCCGTGTTCGACTCCGTACCGGGAGGCAGTTGGGCGTTTTCCAACAACACCGCAGCCGTTTTCGGGTCGACTATGATTAGGGGGATTTCCGGGCCGGCGAACGACACTTTGTATTACAATTTGGGAAATTCCTGTGGCACGGGCTCGGCTTCAAAAGTTGTTTTTGTCGAACCTCTGCCATCTACAGGCAACATCATTACCGGCGACAGCATAGTTTGTGTCGGAGATTCGGTCCACTTCACTGCAATGGCGTTCAATGACTCTGCGTCGGTGTGGTCGTCTTCCAATCCACTGCTGGCATCCATCTCTTCCGGCTCGCCCTTTTTGGTCGGTCTGGCAGCAGGTATAGATACCGTGAGGTTCGGTTCCTTCAATCATTGCGGATCGGCCTTCATTTCGAAGCCGGTTACCGTAGCACCGGTTCCCGATGCCGGTACGATTGTAGGGCCGGATAGTGTTTGCGTTGGTGCGACCGTAACCTTTGCCGATACCGTTGTAGGCGGAAGTTGGATTTCCGGAGGGTCGGGTATTTCCATCAATCCTGACGGACTGCTTACCGGTATTGCTCCCGGCAGCGATAGCGTAGTCTACAAGATTCACGAGTTTTGTGGCACCGCAACCGTTGCCCATGCCATTATCGTTGCAAAGCCGCCGTCGGCTTCCATCACCGGCGGCTCAATAGTCTGCATAGGTAAGAACGACACGCTGTTCGGCAATCCGGCGGGTGGTGCCTGGACCGACGTAGCGGGCGATTTGACGGTAGATGCCGCCGGCATTGTAACGGGCATTATTCCGGGGTCGGATTCTGTTCTATATACCGTTACCAACGTATGCGGCAGTAAATACGATGAGGTGGCCGTTACGGTTTTAAGTGCGTGGCAGTGTGATTCGTTGGATGGTACAGCCTTGATCGGAAACCTTTCCAACGCAATCTCGGTTGCTCCAAACCCAACTCATGGAGGGTTTGAAATCCACATTCCCGGGATGGCGAATGATGTTGTGGTCGGTGTCTGCGATGTCTTGGGGAGACCGGTCGAAATCCGTAAGGTGCCAGATTACGCAGCCGGCAACATTCGATGCCAACTACCGGACAGCCGTTCCGGCACCTATATATTGACGGTTAAAACCGCTGGCGCAGTATCGGTCATTCAACTCGTTTTGCTGGGACAATAAACTTGGGTCGGCAGCCGGTTTTTATATTTCGCAGACATTGCGACTACTGAATATAACGGATGGAGCCAACAGGGTCACCTGCGTCTGATGGGTTATCTTCCTGCGGCTTTTACTCCGCCATCATCCCATGCTATGCCGAATAATTTGTAGCTTTTCGTGCTCTTGTAAAGGTTTTCCATTTCGGTGTCGGGGGCGGTGTGTTGGCCGCCACCGTGCGAGCCTCCTCTTCCGCCGCCGCCCATGCCCATACGCATGCCACCCATTCCTCCCATCCCAATGCTGGGCCGGAAGCCGCCGCCGCCTTGCCCACTGCCACCGCTACCTGCCGGCGTGGCGGGCCGCTTGGAGCCTACGGTTTCTATGCAAATACTCATGGGCTTGCCTTTGTCCATACGGCCCACCTTGCTGCGGTAATAAAAGGACTTGAAGGGGATGACCGCCTCCCAGACCATTTCGTTGTCGCTATCCACATCTATCCTCACCACAATGCCGCAACTGTCCCGTTCCAAAAGTGGTAATTCCATGTTGCAGGCTTTGAATCCTTGTAAGGAATATCCTTTCAGCTTTTTGAGGTCTGCCCGAACATGTTCCTGCAAAATCATTTCGCGTTGCATCTTGGCGTCGGTTGTGGTTGGTGCGCCACCCGTAACGGTGCCACCGTTCTGTTGCCAGTGTCCTCCCGAGGGCCGTTTTTCATTGCCCGCTGTTCCACTACGTTGTTCATAGTCGGCAGGTAGCGGGAAATTGATGGCCGTTGTTTCCTCTTTTTTGCCTGTTTTGTCTATCCAGACGGTCAGCCCGTTGCGAAGGATTTTCATTTGCGTAGCCAAATCGCCGGTTTCAACCGTCACGTAAAGGTTATTTTCATCGTTGGATACGCAATAGCCCAAAGCTGCCTTGCCGTCGTATTCGGGATAGGGCGATGGCCAATCTTTGTTGCTGCCATCGATTACTATTGGTGAGACCTGCCATGTGCCCGGCAACCTTTTAGATCCGCTACTCTTGGAGCCGCCACAGGCGGACAAAACTGTACAGGCAACTGCCAGCATTACGGCAACTGCGGCAAGCGATTTTTCCATGCTCAATATTATTTCAATTGCGGTGTGTATATGTTTGGGCTACCGCAGGTTCGACCCTTCGATGCATCGAAGGTAAGGTGGTTTAAACCATATTTCCGTTTTCACAAAGCTTTGCAGAACTTGGTGGGTGGGGCCAAGATTGTAGAGGCAGGAAACCCGCCTTTGACTACTTTTGCAAAATCCAACACAAAGGTATGCTCGAACTTACAGCCAACGGTAAAAACCAATACCAATCCGAAGTCATTGACGGTGTCAGGTCGATAAATGGGACCCAGGTGGTTTCCGATATCCATGAAGACGCCAATGGATTGTTCAGTGTGCTCGTAGATGGTAAGAGCTATACGGCAATTGTTGAAAACATAGACACGGCCAACAAAGAAGTAAGCCTTAAAGTAGACGGCAATGCCTATAAAGTGAAAATAAGTGAACCCATAGACCTGCTTTTGAGTAAGATGGGATTTGATGCCAAGGCCCGCAACAAGGCTGAAGCAGTGAAGGCACCCATGCCCGGGATGGTGTTGCGCATACTCGTAGAGCCTGGCCAAGCCATCAAGAAGGGCGACGGATTGATTATTTTGGAAGCCATGAAAATGGAAAACATCCTGAAGGCAGGTGCCGATGCCGTTGTGAAAGCCATCAAGGTGACGGAGAAAACCGCAGTGGAAAAGGGTACCGTCCTCATTGAACTTGGAAGTTGATTCCTATGGTTGGGGGTTCTTGGTTTGGGGCCTGCATGGGCGTAGTTCTTGTGCTTGCGCCGCTCATGGCTTCGGCGCAGCCTCCAAACACCGACTCAACGGGCTACCTGTACCTACAGGGCGATAAGGAGCTGCCATTCTACGCCATGCTCGACGGGAAAATGTGTGAACGATATGGCCTAAACCACGTAACCGTCTCGGGAATATCCGGAGGCAATCATGAATTGGTGGTTTCTTTCAGACGGAACGAAATGCCTCCCGAAAAATTCAGCGTGGAAATGTTGGCCGGCTACCACCGGGCATTCCTCTTGGTGTTGAAAGACCGAATCTACAAGCTATACGATTTGGAGGCAAAAACATATATCGACCCGGAACGCTAAATTTGCAAAAACAGCGAGATGAAATACGGTTGCTTGGTGATGTATTGCCTATTGGTAGGATTGATTTCGTGCAAGAACGATTCCAAAAAGCGGATTTTGGGAGACTGGCAGGGAACGGCATTGGTGAATGCCAATTTGGACAGTTTCTTTGTGCGCAGCCAGCGCCTAATTGATACGCTGGGCTCCCACAATACCCCCGATGAAAACAGTTCTATTTACGGCACCTACAATATGGATAGCGTAAAAAACGTGCTGCAAATACAACATGATAGTGCAATGCTGATGCAGCAGGCAAGGGTGAAGGGTACCTACTTTGATTTTCTGGAAGACGGAACCGCCCACATCACCTTCAACGGAGGGGCAACCATAGACACGGCCAAATGGAATTTTGATGATGCCGGCATGCTGTTGTTGGAAGACCTATCGGTGGGTGGCAAGGGTGCCATCAAGAGGATGCGGGTGGAAAGCCTTACCGATACCGTGCTCCAACTCACTATTTGGAATGAAGGCGATTCCAGCAAATTAACCCTCGCCCATCGCATTAAATAGAGGGATTGCCTATCTTTACCACCAAACTGTAATTCTCAATTCACGGTAATGCGTAATATACCTTTAAGACAAGCCTTGAGAGAGGCAATGGAAGAAGAAATGCGCCGCGACCCCAGCGTTTTCCTGATGGGGGAAGAAGTGGCCCAATATAACGGAGCCTACAAGGTGAGTCAAGGCATGCTCGCCGAGTTTGGCCCCAGACGTGTTTTGGATACCCCGATTTCGGAATTGGGATTCTCCGCCATTGGGGTTGGAGCAGCCATGAACAATACCCGCCCCATCATCGAGTATATGACTTGGAACTTTGCCCAGCTCGCGCTCGACCAAATCATCAACCATGCTGCCAAAGTGGTGTCCATGACCGGCGGCCAGTTTCATTGCCCCATCGTGTTCCGCGGCCCCAATGGTTCGGCAGGGCAGCTTGGTGCACAGCACTCCCAGGCCATGGAAAATTGGTATGCCAATGTTCCCGGGCTCAAAGTCATCTCAACCGTAAACCCTTACGATGCGAAGGGGCTGATGAAATCGGCCATCCGAGACAACGACCCCATTGTATTCATGGAGGGTGAGACCTCTTATGGCGATATGGGTGATGTTCCTGAAGAAGAATACCTGATACCGATAGGCAAGGCCGACATCAAACGCGCCGGTACCGATGTCACCATCGTTTCTTACAATAAAATGGTGAAAGTAGCACTGGCGGCCGCCGAAGAACTGGCCAAAGACAACATCAGTGCAGAGGTTATAGACCTGCGCACCATCCGCCCGTTGGACTGGCGCACGATAGTTGAGTCGGTAAAAAAGACCAACCGCTTGGTTGTGGTTGAAGAGCAATGGCCCTTCGGCAGCATTTCGTCGGAAATTACGTATCGGGTTCAAAAGGAGGCATTCGACTACTTGGATGCCCCGATTCGCCGGTTGTGCACCGCTGATGCCAACATGCACTATGCGCCCAATCTGGTGGCCCAGTTCCTGCCCAACATGGCCGATACGGTGCGGATTGTAAAGGAAGTGATGTACCTGAAAAAATAACGGCATACCGTACAGTAATAAGAAAAGCCTCCAGATTGGGGGCTTTTCTTATTACTGTACGGTATGGTTTTGGGTCAAGGCAAGTATACCCGAATTGCAGCTTGGTTGTATGCCCAACAAAAAGAACACAGGCCATGTTGGTCTGTGTTCGATATAAAGAATTTTTGGAAAGACTATTTCTTGGAAGCGTGAACCTGCTTCTTTTCCTTGATACGTGCAGACTTACCTTGACGTTCGCGGAGGTAGTACAATTTGGCACGACGCACGCGGCCCGATTTGTGGAGTACTATGGACTCGATATTCGGAGAGTACAAGGGGAACAAGCGCTCTACACCAACACCATCGGAAATTTTCCTGACGGTAAAGGTTTGGGTGGCACCGTTGCCTTGGCGTTTCAAAACGTCTCCCTTGAAAGACTGGATACGTTCTTTGTTGCCTTCTACGATTTTATAGTTCACAGTGACATTGTCACCCGCTTTGAATTTCGGATACTCTTTCTTTACTGTAAGCTGCTCATGAATAAATGCGACTGCTTCCATAATATCTATTTTTTTGAGGACTGCAAAGGTAAGGATTTATTTCGAAAAAAAAATAATTTCCCAACTGTTTGCGTAATCCCGTTTTGGCCTCATCCGTTAGGCGCGCTCCAGTATCACTGCATAGCCTTGGCCCAGCCCTATGCACATAGTGGCCAAGGCATACCGCTTGCCGGTTTTTTGCAGTTCCAGAGCGGCAGAATAGGTGATGCGTGCGCCCGACATGCCCAAGGGATGGCCTATGGCAATGGCACCGCCATTGATGTTCACCCGTGGGTCGTCGTCTTGCAGGCCGAGTAGGCGCAAGCAGGCCAGGCTCTGTGCCGCGAAAGCTTCGTTGAGTTCAATGATGTCGATGTCTGCCAAGGTGAGGCCTGCCCGCAGGAGCGCCTTCTTGCCGGCCTCTACCGGCCCGATGCCCATGATGCGGGGCTCTACACCGGCTACGGCCGAGCTCACGATTCGTGCCTTGGGGGTCAAGCCATAGCGGTTAATGGCCGTTTCGGATGCAAGGTAAAGCGCCGCGGCCCCATCGTTCAGTCCCGAAGCATTGCCGGCAGTTACGGAGCCGCCTTTTTTAAAGGCCGGCTTCAATTCGGCCAATTTCTCCAACGTCGTGCCGGGCTTTACAAATTCGTCGTCTTTCACGATTATTGGTGCCCCCTTTTTCTGGGCAATTTCCACAGGCACGATTTCCTCTGCCAAACGGCCCGATTTCATTGCCGCTGCGGCTTTATGCTGGGAGCGGAAGGCAAACATATCTTGGTCCTCGCGGGAGATGCCGTAAAGTTCCACCAAGTTTTCGGCGGTAACGCCCATCGGGTCGGTGCCATACATTTCGTGCATTTTCGGATTCACGAAACGCCATCCGAATGCCGAGTCGAACATTTGGGCATCTTGCCCAAACGGCTGAGAGGTCTTGGATATCACCCACGGGCCACGTGTCATCTGCTCCACACCGCCTGCCATAAAAACATCGCCATCGCCCGCCTTGATGGCTCTCGCGGCATTGATGATGGCCGACATGCCGGATGCACACAAACGGTTAATGGTTTCACCGGGAACGGTATGGGGAATTCCGGCCAACAGTAGCGCCATACGGCTTACATTGCGGTTGTCATCGCCCGCTTGGTTGGTACAGCCGAATATCACGTCCTCGATGGCCTCTGCGGGAATGTTGGGATTGCGGGCCACGAGGGTTTTCATGACATGGGCTGCCATGTCGTCGGCCCTAACTTGCGACAATGCGCCCCTGAGACTTCCTATGGGTGTACGTATACCGTCTATGATGTATGCTTGACTCATGATGCGTGCAAAGATAGACCGTTTGCACAAGTAAGCAATTTGGTCGCACCCGCCACCCTAAAGCCGTGAGTATGCCGATATTGGCAATCCCGATAATGGAAGGGCGCCGGCGAGGGGTAGGCAGGCCTATTCGCCAATCAGTTCGGCA
>CAIVHI010000053.1 GCA_903905685.1 uncultured Bacteroidota bacterium
GGCTACTTTGCGTTCCAATTCGGCATTCTGTACAGCCAGCAACTGCTGCTTCTCTTCTTCTTTGGCCAAGTTTTCTTCCGACAGATGCTGGATGGATTTTACCTGTGCCACCAACTTGGTTTGATTGTAACCATTGCGCCGTGCCAAGATGATGACGGCACTAAGCGGATACATATAATGGATGGCTATCCACATGGCTTGCGACGACTTGAGCAGTACCATGACGTAGTTGTTGCCGGCCGGTGTGCGGTTGGTGTGGTAAGAATAGACGGCGACCAGGACGATGGAAATGGTGAAGGCTACCACCATAATGAGCAAAGGCAATGCGCAAACAAATTTGATGGTTTTCGATTCCCAGCTTTTTTTATTCATTCCCTGAATCAGAAAGAAGAGGAATGCTACAAGCGCATATAAAATGGCAACCAATTCAATCGTGATGCCCAATGCGGGAAATGGGTGGCCGTTATTCACGATTTCGAAGGTGGGATACCATTTTACCGCAAACGAGATGAAATATAACACCAATAAGCCTACCAGCATCCACAAGGTTGTCTTGGAGCGTTCCCGCCCTTGGAAAATCTTGAAGAAGAACATGCCGAGAAACTCGAATCCGAAGACGAGTCCCCAAATGGTGAAGTCGTCGTTGTCTACCCAATGCGGTTTGCCGGCCAAGTAAAAAAATGCGAAGAACAGGCAGAACAGGGCGAAATAGAGGTTCTCGGTCTTTTCCCGATAAAACAGGAACAAGGTGAGGAATACGATGCCGAATGCCGCATAATACAGCCCATACCTAAAATCGGTTTTCAATCCATCTTCAATCTCGCTTTTGGCCAATGCAATAGCGTCCGTCGTGCCGATGTTGATCTTGTCGATACCATACAGCGGGGTACCGGGTTGTGGTAGGTAAATGACGGTGAGGGTGGCTTCGGTGTCGGAAAATGAAAAATAATCAACGTTGTCTACGTTCAAAAACCTTCTTTCATCGTCAGATTTCACAGTGAATTTACCGGTCCTTACTACGGTATCCTTATTGAGTAACAGTAGCCCCGAACCGTCCCAATTATAATGCACGCCATACACGTGATTCAAAAGCTGTGGTGCAAGCCGCAAGTGGGAGGTAAGCATCACGGTATCTATGTCGGTATACTTGAACGAGGTATCGAGTAGTCGCGTCTCAAACTTCACCGTTGTGCCCCCATGGCGCACTATTTTTACCTGCCACCAAAATTTGGACAGCGCGTTGAAATAGGCCACGGTGTCGCCCTTGGGTGGACGGGTGCCTATATAGTCAAGGGTGTCGGTGTGCGCCCGGGCGCTAGTGGCGAGGCATAGGAGTAGCGTGAAACTCAGGACCAAATGCCTTACAGCAGCGCAGCCCAAAAGCGGAAAAGTTGAGCGGATTTTGGGGCTAGACAACGTGCTTTGATTAAACGGTTTGGAATTTTATGAACCGATATTGCAGCACGCTGACTGCAAATTGGTAGCCCATTATGGCCGCAAACAGCAGGAAATACCTTGTGTTGCCCTTTGCTTCCGCAAAACCTTCCACCAATGCAAAAACGACTAAAAGGGTCAGGAATGCGGCAAGGGCATAAAATTTTGGGTAGACGGGAGTCAAGGTCAGGGTTTCACCGTCGGCAACGCTAAAGTCTAACCTGGCAAATACGTTTTGCCCGAATTTTATTCCCACGGTATGTGTACCGCTAGAGATTTCCAGCTCACGGATGCCGCCGGGATTCAAGCTACATGTGGCAGTATCGTCGAGTAAAATCTCGAAAGGTCGGCGGGTCTTCATGCCGTAAACACCCGAGTACCATCGATAGTCTTCGCGGGTTATGATGAGTTTAGTCATGTTTTACGGGTAGATTTGAAGTTTGGATTTCGGAAAACGCCGGAAATATACCGATATCTTGAAGCACATGCTCCAGAGACGTCGTGTCTCCACTTTCATGCAAATCTACTCTAAAATTTGTGTTACGTTCCAAAACAGGGTGGAGTTTCATGGAATGTGATCGGTACAAAGTGAGGGAGGTTCCAAATGAATCGGCCCCGCAAGACAGTAACTTGCGGGGCCGATTCATTTGGAATTCAATTAAAGCGTTACGGTGACGGTCATTGTAACCTGTACCGAGCCATCGCAAACCGTAATGGTCGCAGTGCCTGGTCCTACAGCGGTAACGAAACCGGTTGACGAGTCTACCGTGCAGACGGTCATGGAGTTGCTGCAATAGTGCAGCGTTGCACCACTCACGGCACCACCTGTTGAGTTTACAGCCGTTGCGTTGATTTGGTAAGTTCCTCCACTAGTGAGGCTCAAAGAAGTGGTTGCGGGCACGCCCGTAATATTGGTGACGCCTGCATCGGTAGTGCCACAGCTACAGTCGCTCACGCTTAGGAGGCCCACGCCGGGAGAAATGCCCGCAGATGCCGGCATTGCCATTACAAACGACGACATGCCTACAGTTGCTGTAGATTTCATCGTGATTTTACCTGTCGCATCAACTGTGGCGATTCCGAAGAGGGAGTCTACTGCGGGAATGCCGAATGATGGGATTTGCCAAGTGATGCCGGAGTAGGTAATTGGAGTGAGTGCCAAACTACTGTGGTCAACTTTGTAGGCACTGGCAGTGAATTGGAATGTGGCACCGGGTGCTACGCTTGCCCAAATGGGGGAGACGATGATGGTCGTGTCGGGCAATACGTCTACTTCAGCTTGGCCTGTGATGCCGCTAGCCGTGGCTGTGATGACGGCCTTGCCGAGCGCAACTGCCGTTACAGTACCGGATTGGTCTACAGTAGCCACGGCACTGTTTTGCGATGCCCACGTGAAAGAGCCTGACACCGCGTTTCCATTGGCATCATATGCTTTTGCAGAGAACGATTTAGTGCCGCCGCGGAACATTTCTGCTGTTGCAGGAGTAACCGCAACTCTCGATATTGGCAGCGACGCGGGGGAGTTGCCTACCACCAAAACCGGTACCGATACTTGGGGGGTGCCCGATAATCCGCTCGCAGTTACGGTTATGACACATTGGCCGGCTTTGTTGAAGGTGATATTGCCGCTGCCATCAACCGATGCTACAGATGCATCGCTCGAAGTATAGCTGTAGCCTGTCGTGCCGATGCCGAGATATACGGGCGAAAGTTGGATGGTGCCGGCGTTGGTAGACCAAATTACGGCTGACGGAACCACAGTGAATATGCCCGCAGTGTAAACGCCTATTGGCACCGATGCAGAAAAAGTCTGTCCGCCTACATTTGCAGTCGCGGTAATGACACCGTAACCTACGCCATTGGCAGTAAAGTTACTACCGGTGAAACTACCGATGGAGCTTCCGCCGGCCCCGGCTACTGACCATGACACGTTTGAAGGGGACGTGGTGTTGCCGTTCTTGTCTACGAGCAAAGCTGAATACGAAAGACTGCCCCCGGGCGCCAAGGTTTGAGCTCCGGTCTGGATGGTGAGAGCGACCGCGTTGTTAGTGTTTGTGGTACTGGAGCTGGAGCTTTTACTGCAGCCCTGCCAAATCAAGGATGCGCAAGCCAATATTGCGGCAGTGCAACAAATGTTTAATGTATTTTTCATTGTCGATTCTTTTATTTTGCAATAATAGGGAAATCCCCAATTGACCGGCATCGAAATCCGCTATGTTAACATTATTTTTGAAAATGGGTAAAAGCTTAAGATTTTAACCATTTTCAATTTTTGCAAGGAGTAGGCAGTGCCTCCCATCGCTGTCGACGGCCCGATTCCACTGCACTTGCAACCATCCATGAATTTGCTCGTCAATATGGCTTTGCCTACATGATGCAATGAAAATCCCGTTTCTTGCCACCGAATAGACTTGAACTGCCTGTCCATTAATTTTGCTTTCCAATGGAACAGTCGGCGCGGAGCCGATGCGTTTCCCGTAATTCGATCGTGTATGGCAAAAAGTTTCGGTAGGCTTTGTGGTCGCATTTGAAGCGGCATGAACTCCACTACAGACAAAGGGCTGTAGGAGTGGAATTTGACATGTACGTGTCGTGTGGGCGACCCACCGCAATGTTGATGGCAGGCTGGCCAATTTGAAGAAAACAAAAAACCTTGGACAATACCCGCTAAACCGCGCCGTCAACCAGATACATCAACAATTCGCCCTTGTTTTGGCCTCCACCTTGCCCCTGCAAGTGCAGTGATACAGGTGTTTCACCGCCTCATAAGTGGTTTCAGATATGTTGATGCGCCCCGTCATGCCCGAGCTCTCCATACGTGACGCAATGTTTACGGTGTCGCCCCAAATATCGTAAGCAAATTTGCGCTTGCCTACAATGCCGGCTATTACGTGGCCGGTATGTAGGCCAATTTTGATTTCAAAACGGTCCTTGCCCTCGGCTTCCCGCAATGCGTTATATTCTTCTATGAAAGTCAATATTTCCATAACTGCAGCCACAGCGTCGGCGGCGTGTGTCGCCGACGGCTCCGGAAGGCCGGCAACGGCCATATAGCTGTCGCCAATGGTCTTTATTTTCTCGATGCCGAATTTCGACATGATGTCGTCGAAACGGCTGAAGCAGTGGTTGAGCTCGGCCACCAATTCGGTTGGCGAAAGTCGTTCGGCAATCTTGGTGAATCCGCGGAAGTCGGTGAAGATGACGGTCACACTTTCATACAGGCGGGCAGGAGATTGGCCGTCTTGTTTCAGCTCCTGTGCCACTTTATAGGGTAAGATGTTCAGCAGTAATTCATCTGACCGTTTGAATTGCTTTTGAATCATTTTATCGCTACGAATGCTTACTTTCCATAATAACTCTTCACTGCGGCGATACTTTTCTTCCAGCTCCTCCAGTTCAAGTGCCAAGCGGTCGTCGCCTGCCTGCTTTTGTCGATTTAGGGTGTTTTCGAAATTCCTCTCGGCTTCTGCCAGTTGGGCACGGGCAGCATGTAGCTCTACAGCTAGCACTTGGGCCTTATCGGCTTCGTTTTTCCATTTTACGGCCTTGCCTGCAATCTTTTTATAAGACGCGGTAAGTCCCGCCATTGCCGATGCAAGGAGGATAATAACACCAAGAAGTATGAAAAGCGGCAGGTTCATTGGCGCGTATCGGGTGCCTAATCAGCACTCTATATCATGGTTTCTTTAAAAAAACCATAAAATTAATTCATAAACCCGAAAGTTTCCAAAGGGAAGTCAAATTATTAGCCTTCAATGGGCCGCTAACGTGGTTCCTACGGGGTATTGCAGGTTGCCTTATTTTTGCAGTCAATCGGGGAATTATGTTGGTGAAAGTGTTTGGCAGTGCGGTATACGGGGTTGATGCAATCACCATAACTATAGAAGTGGACACTCCCTCCGGGCCCATCGGCATCAACATTGTGGGCCTGCCCGACAATGCTGTGAAGGAGAGTATAGACCGCGTATTTTCGGCGGTATTGAACAACGGGTTCGAACGCCCGCGAGGCCGAGTGGTCATCAACATGGCACCCGCCGACATCAAGAAAGCGGGAGCCGCATACGACTTGCCCATTGCCATGGGCATTCTCGCCGCCACGGGGCAAATCTCCGCCACCATGCTGCATGAATTCGTGATTATGGGCGAACTTTCTCTTGATGGCAGCATCAAGCCCATAAAGGGCGCATTGCCCATTGCCATCCAGAGTCGTGCCGAAAAATTTCGAGGATTGATTCTCCCCAAGGAGAACGCCCGAGAGGCCGGTTTGGTGAACAACTTGGAGGTATATGGGGTAGAGAAGATATCGGAATTGGTTGGATTCCTAAACGGCACTGCGGAGCTCACGCCGGTGAAAGTGAACACTCGAGACGAGTTCTTCGATGCGCAAACCCACCACGATTTCGACTTTAGCGATGTGAAGGGGCAGGAAAACGTGAAGCGGGCTTTGGAGATAGCGGCGGCAGGTGGCCACAATGCCATCCTCATTGGGCCGCCGGGAGCGGGTAAAACCATGCTCGCCAAGCGGTTGCCCACCATCCTGCCTCCGCTCAGTTTGCAGGAGGCGTTGGAGACCACCAAGATACATTCGGTAGCCGGCAAGCTGCCTGCCAATACCTCGCTCATCTCGCAACGCCCATTCCGGTCGCCCCACCATACCGTGAGCGACGTGGCCCTCGTGGGCGGCGGCGGCAATCCACAACCGGGCGAAATATCTTTAGCACACAACGGGGTATTGTTCCTGGACGAACTGCCCGAGTTTAAGCGCGGGGTACTTGAAGTGATGCGGCAACCCATGGAAGAGCGGCGCGTGACCATCTCGCGGGCGCGCATGAGCATAGACTACCCGGCCAATTTCGTACTCATTGCCGCCATGAACCCCTGTTCGTGCGGCTTCTTCAACCACCCCACCAAGGAGTGCACCTGCTCGCCCATGATGGTGCAGAAGTACCTCAACAAAATATCGGGTCCGCTGCTCGACCGTATCGACCTGCATGTGGAAATCACGCCGGTGTCTTTCAATGAGATGGCCGACGTCAGGATGTCGGAAGGCAGCGCGACGGTGAGAGACCGGGTGATAGCGGCGCGGGAGATACAGACCACCCGTTATGCCGAGTTTCCGGGCGTATATGCCAATGCACAGATGTCGAGCAAGATGCTGAAAGACATCTGCGCCATCTCTTCCGTAGGACAAAACCTGCTGAAAACCGCGATGGAGCGCCTCAACCTCTCGGCCCGCGCCTACGACCGCATCCTGAAAGTGTCTCGCACCATAGCCGATCTGGCCGCCAGCGAAGACATCCGCCCCGAGCACCTCGCCGAGGCCATACAGTACCGCAGTTTGGATAGGGAAAAGTGGGGGACGGGGTAGAGATTCGCTGTGTTGCAATTGAAGTTTGAAGAATTCAGTGTTTTGAGGACACCCAAAGGATTGGCTAACCAATCACCTCCTGAATCAGTTGGTTATGTATGGCATGAATCTGGAAAGCAAATACAGAAAATAAATAAAAATTGCATGTGTTTCTTTGAAGCCAGAGCCTTGGCTACGCGACTCGGTGCGGAGCCAAAACCTCAAAACGCAAAAGAGTCGGCAAACGAAGATGATAATCATGCAACTTTAGCTCAGAGGTATGAAGGAGATTTGGTAGAAGCTGCCATTGGTGTCCTGCATGGGGCAATGAAAGCGTCCATCAATGTTCACCGGAAAGGACCGGGTAAATGTTATACTTGCCAATCCTCCATTCGGCGGCATTGTAGCCCATGGCAATGAAACCGGTTTTCCGCAGAACTATAGAACAAAGTAAAATGCCGACTTGTTTTTGATACTGATGATACACCTGCTGAAACAAGGTGGCCGTGCCGGTATCGTATTGCCCGATGGCAGCCTCTATGGTGAGGGTGTAAAGCAAAGGGTAAGGCAGAAATTGCTGGAAGATTGTAACCTGCAAACTATTATTCGCCTTCCCAATTCAGTATTCAGCCATACGCTACAGTGGCTACAAACTTGTTGTTTTTTAAGAAAGGCGAACCTACTAACGAAATTTGGTATTATGGGCACCGTATGCCGGAAAGTTACAAGGCATACAACGAAACCCGCCCTATACAGGTGCAGGAGTTCGAGCCTATAAAAGCATGGTAGAACAACCGGCGGGAAAGCGATATTTGCCGGAAGGTTAGCATCGAAACTATTATAGAACGGGGCTACGATTTGGATTTTAAAAACCCAACTAAAGCCGAAGAAGCGCATGAATACACTAGTGCAGAGCTGATGGAACTGCTTTCCGTATCTTTGCAACGTTCCAACCAATTGTTGGAAAAATTAAAAACTTCCATATAATGAGTAAGCTGCCTACAATTTTCCTGTCTTACAATTCAGGGTTCGATTTGGAAGAAACACTTGCTGTAAGGTTGCATACAATCGGTGCCGTGCATGGGTTCAGGATGTTCTTGCCCGACAGATATGACAACCATGAGTCGGTGTCTGCCGAAACCAGAAACAGGATTTTAATGTCCGACTACTTCATCCTTTTCTCTACGTCCGTCCTTGGCACTCAGGTACAGCAGGAAATCGCCATTGCATCTCAACATCTCAAAGACAAGTCGAAAATATTAGTGGTATATGACCGGCATAAAGGAAAAAACATCAAGGGTGCAGACAACTGCACCGAAATTTATATCGATTCTCGAGCCGAATCTACCCAACAGATATTGGAAAGGATTCTGGCAGAACTAAAGGGTAAGGAGCGCACAGAGACTAAGAATACAATTAAAAGGCAACCGACTGCCGAAGATGCGATAGGGGGTATTTTACTGGCCGGTTTAGGCCTTTTGGTACTTGGTGCATTGCTGAACAACGGAAAAGGTAAATAGATGCCTCCCAACAGGAAAGTCATTATCGACACCTCGGCACTTATCTGTTTTACCGAAATAAGAAGTGATGTAGATGTTTTCGCATGTTTAAGGTCTCTTTTCGGTCAGGTGTTGGTGCCCACCCAAATAAAGGCGGAATATGAGCGGGGCACAGCAAAGGAACCCCAAAGAAACTGGCTTCTGGAAAAATTGCGGCCCAATGAAGGATTTTATGCTTTATGTACCCGCTATGATTCCATTGTTCTGGCAATGTTGCAAAACAAAAAAGGCATTGATGCCGGCGAAGCTGAGGCGGTAGCACAGTATCGCAAAACCGGGGCGAATTACATTTTGACCGATGATGCAAGGTTTGCAAAATCAATAAAGGTGTCATATCCCGAAATTAACATCATCAGCTCGCTGCACATCATTGCCTTAATTGAATTTCAAGGGTTGCTTCCCGATTGTAGGCCGTTGAAAAAGAAGATACATTACAAACTGAACTACAAAAGCAGGCATCTGAGAGAAGCTTATCTGTCTATCGCCAAAGATTTAGGGTTATCCATATCTTCCAAGGACATATCAAGAAAGACAAGCCTTAAGCAGATTCTAAATGCATAAAGACCTGTTGATTATGAAAGGCCGATACAGGAAAATGAATTGCTCTCACCAGTGGTGAGAGTTTTTGGGCACCAAACGGGATCCTCTTTCTTTTGCTGTTCCCCTTTCTGAAATGGGGCTCTCCATACCCCGTCCCCTCTCTTAAGCGAGCAAAGCACCAGCGCCCTTAACTTTGCGTCATGCCGCATCAGTATATCGTCTTCAATAAACCCTTCCAAGTGCTTTCGCAGTTTTCGCCGGAGGCGGGCAAGAGGGTGCTGGCCGATTTCTTTCCCGATTTGCCGAAGGCAGTATATCCTGTAGGGCGGCTGGACTTTGATAGTGAGGGACTGCTATTGCTCACCGACGATAAGGCGTTGACCAACTACCTGCTGAACCCCATGTTTGCCCACCCGCGCACCTACTGGGTGCAGGTAGATGGTGCCATAACGCCGGAAGCCTGCCGAGAGCTGGAGGCAGGTGTAGTGATTGCCGTTGATGGCAAGCCCTACCGCACCCGGCCGGCCAAAGCCGTGCTGCTAGACCCGCCGCCGGATGTACTGGAGCGCAACCCGCCGGTGCGCTTCCGTAAAAGCATCCCAACGTCGTGGTTGGCACTTACGCTCACGGAAGGCAAAAACCGACAGGTGCGCAAAATGACCGCCGCCGTAGGGTTTCCTACATTGCGCCTGTTGCGGCACTCGGTGGGTGGTGTCACCATTGCGGGGATTCCGCCTGGGGGCTTCAATCAATGCGGGACGGACATTAAAGACCTCCTCATGCGGAAATCCGGCTAAATATGCAATTAAGCAAAATATTATTTGAAGCATACCGAAAAATACCCCGAGGTTGATTACATTTGTCTAACTCAACCGAAGTTGCTTATGTTCAACCTAGTCTTATTCGGTCCTCCCGGCAGCGGGAAAGGCACGCAATCCGAGAATATCGTAAAAACCTACGGACTCAACCACCTGTCTACCGGCGACTTGCTGCGCGACGAAGTGGCCCGTGCCACGCCCCTCGGTTTGGAGGCCAAAAAATCGATGGATCAAGGCCAATTGGTGCCCGATGAAGTGGTTATAGGCATGATAAGCAGCAGGATAGACGGGTCAGAGGGACAAGGCTTCGTGTTCGACGGCTTCCCCCGCACTGAGGCACAAGCCGCCGCGCTCGATCAACTTTTGGAAGCCAAAGGCTTGGCCATTACTATGGTGCTTTCGTTGGAGGTGCCGGAAGACGAGCTCATCCGCAGGTTGGTGAATCGCGGGACTTCTTCGGGCCGCAGCGACGATAATGAAGAGGTAGCCATGAAGCGTATTGCAGAGTATCACGCCAAGACCAAGCCGGTTGCGGCCTACTATGACAGGCAGGGTAAGCTTACGGGCGTAAAGGGCGACCATACCGTTGCCGAGACCTTCGAGACACTGGGCGGCCACATCGAAAAACACATCGCCAAAGTAGCCTGATTTTCCAAATAGGTGGATTTTGGGCATGCCATCCGGCACCGCTAGGCAGGAACCGCACGTGAGTACGGGCCGGGTTGACTACCTTTGCGCCTCACGGAGTAAAAAACACAACATTGGAGCGCGGAAATTTTGTAGACCATATCAGGGTATTTTGTCATTCCGGCAAGGGTGGCGCGGGCAGTTCGCATTTTGCACGCACCAAGTTCAATGCCATGGCGGGCCCCGACGGTGGCGATGGTGGGCGTGGCGGCCACATCATTCTGCGTGGCAATAGCCAAATGTGGACGCTGCTCCACTTGCGGTACCACAAAAACGTGAAAGCCGAAGACGGTGAAAACGGCAGCAAGAATGACTGCTCCGGCCGCGAGGGTAGGGACGTGATTCTGGAAGTGCCACTCGGCACTGTGGCCATTGACGAAGAAACCGACGAAATTGAAGCCGAAATACTGTTGGACGGCGAAGAAGTGATTTGGCTGCCCGGTGGGCGCGGCGGCTTGGGTAATGCCAATTTCGCCACCTCAACCAATCAGGCTCCCGAATATGCCCAACCCGGCGAATATGGCGTGGAAGGCTGGAAGGTGTTGGAACTCAAGATACTGGCCGATGTGGGCCTGGTGGGTTTCCCCAATGCCGGCAAGTCTACACTACTATCGGTGGTTAGCGCCGCAAAACCTAAGATTGCCGATTACGCCTTTACCACGCTCACCCCCCAACTGGGCATTGTGGCCTACCGCGACAACAAATCGTTCTGCATGGCCGACCTTCCAGGTATCATTGAAGGTGCTGCCGAAGGGCGTGGCCTTGGGCACAGGTTCCTGCGCCACATCGAGCGCAACTCTGCCCTGCTGTTCGTCATTCCCGCCGACAGCAATGACCACGCCCGTGAATTCGACATTCTAATCAACGAACTGGAACAATACAATCCCGAAC
>CAIVHI010000054.1 GCA_903905685.1 uncultured Bacteroidota bacterium
CGGAGCCCGGGTCTCCGAAGTTCCACAACTGCGACACGAAGTCGGTAGTCGCAGCGTTAACCGCAGAAGAGAAAAAAACGGTATCTCCCGCCACCCCAATACTGTCTGAAGTAGAAGCGGCAATACCGTTACAAGGGCTCTTGGCAAACGCCAAATCGCTGATTAACAATGCTCCTGATGGTGTTTGATTGAACTTGAACTTGATGTCGGTAACATGTGTTAGGTCTACCGCGCCAAAATAGCCAAGCGGTATACTCACGGTATTGAACACCGTTTTGGGCAAGTCGCCCGATTGCGTTCCGGGCTGCACAAACAGGGCGTGCGTAAAGGCCCCGGCATCCACATCAGACACTGCACCAAAGGAATCCACCAACTCCACCGTAAGGTCTAAATTTGGTGCCGATGAGTACAAGCTGAAATTGACAGACGTCCTGAAAACGAGGTTGTCGTAAGCAGAAACGTCTTCCAACGAATTGGGGATTCGGTTATCGATATAGGCCGTAGTGTCGGTCCAAACCAAGTTGGTTTGTGCCAGACCTATGGTCCAATAACTACCCTCATGTGGCACCTGGGCGCTGCTACCCGAAATTCCACAAGATGCCATTCCCAAACCACCACCGCAAATATCGGCAGTCAAAGTGCCACCCACCAAAACGGAATCCTGCAGTGAGTTGACGGTAAGCTTGTTGCTACTATCGCTTCGGTTAACATCCAACCGTTGAAAGCGGGCCGGATGATAGGACACAAAAACTTGGGAGCAATCGAGGGTAGACGTGGACGGCGGATGAATATCGTCAACCGTCAAGATGGGCGAATACTCGGTTTCATGGCCAATGTAAACCCTGTAAAATGCTGCTGCATAAGCCAGTAGCGCGTTTTTTTGGGTTGTGGTATCAAATCGGTGCGTGCCGGTAGCGAGTGGGCCACACTGGGGGTCGTATGGCGAAAAACCGTAAAGCCAGTCGTCTACCCCACCTGCGATATAGGAACCCGGAGTCCATACGGTGTTGAAAAAATCGTGGTTTGCTCCCATGAAAAGGATGGAATGTTTGGGCGCCTCGTCGGTAGTATCTGAATAGCGGGAGTCGTCATAAAAGTGGACACCTTGCAAGTCGTTCACATCGCCATCGCAATAGGGTGCAATATTGAGCAATGGAATGCCATGGAGCACATGGCGCTCAAAATCGACCGGAGCCAAGGTGAGCACAGCATGTATGCCATAGGGACTACCCAGCGACCGATTGTATAACGCATTGAAAACTACCCCTTCCCCACCCCGGGAATGACCCATAGTGCCTACATTCTGCATATCGAGGTGGCCCACAAACAGAGAAGCAAAAGGACCGCCACCGGTGGTGGTCCAAGTGTTCCACAAATCCATATGGTGTTGCAACAATTCGGCACGCCCCTGCATGCCATAGTCTCCAACGCTGTTGTCGGTGGCATTTATGGAGTTGCAGGATACCGAAATCACGATGTAACCGTGGCTGGTCAGGTTGTTGGCGAGGTAGTCGTATCCCTCATAGCTCGTTATGGGTGCTGAGCCCGGTGGACATGGCCAAACCCCGCTCGTGGAGAGCGACGAGGTGTCGTAGCACGTATCGTGCCGGCCGTGCAGCAGGAAGATGACAGGATACTTGGCAGCGGCCGTCGTCATGGCCGATGGGTAGAACACCGAGCCGCGCACCTCCACCGAATCGGGAAAATCGGCAGGCTTGTAGGCCATATCGCCAAGGTTGTATTCCGATTTGACGACCGAATAGCTGCCGGGAATACCAGGGTCGGGGGTTTGGGCGTGAGCCGTGTGCAACAGCAATAAGAGGACGGGTAAAACGATACCCCATTTGGAAAACAAAGTCTTAGCTTTTTTCATGGATTTTGTTTTGGGGTATTTACTTCTTGTCAATGATATTCGAGACCGTCCCAACCTGCCAGCAGCGCGTTTTGGGGTCTAATGCCAGTTCGTCGAGCGGCCTCCCCCCTTCTTTTTTCACCTTGCCGTAAGTCAGGTAAATGGGCGTGCCTTCGGCAAACTCCCTGAAAGCGGCTTCGGAGATATTGTAAACCAAAGAATTTTGTTTGGAGGTGCCAACCAACCTGTAATGTGAGAATTCTGAATTGCCGATATGTAGCACATAAATATTGTCGGCATTAACGAAAGGCGTGCTTGCGGTAAGCGAGACCGTGACGTTCCCGCCGGCACGCACGATGTTTTCAATATGCGCCGAGGGCTTCACCCCTGCGGTTTGTGCCCCAACGATTGCGGCAAACATCAAGATACAAAACAGCGTCAATATTGCATAAGGCCTCATGTTTCAAATATACTTGTTTTAGCAACGACAAGTATGTTTCTGCGGGATAAGCTTTGGCGGCCCACGTTTTTAGAAAAAAAATATGCTTTGAAAGTGGCGGAAAAAGTTTGCAGAATTTAAAATCCGCGTATCTTTGCAGTCCCAAATTTTTACTACGGTAACGAAGCGGAAAAAACGGCAATTATGCCTCCTTAGCTCAGTTGGTTAGAGCATCTGACTGTTAATCAGAGGGTCTCAGGTTCAAGTCCTGAAGGTGGCGCAAAAAGAGGGTTTCGAAGTTTCTTCGAAACCCTCTTTGCATTTTGGGAAATGCCGGCCCGTTCCC
>CAIVHI010000055.1 GCA_903905685.1 uncultured Bacteroidota bacterium
GGATGTGCCGGTATGCGCACCGCCACATCGGGCAGGCCCGCCGTGACCAAATCGGACACGATGGGCTTCTTGGGCAGCAGCACCGTGAGCGGCCCCGGACTAAACCGCTCCAACAGCAACAAAGCCGCCTGCGGAATATGGGCCACAATGGCCCGCACCGCCTCCACATTGGGCAAATGCACAATGAGCGGATTGTAGAAAGGCCTTTCCTTGGCCACAAAAATCCTAGTGACCGCGTCTTCGTCCAAAGCATTTGCCGCCAAGCCATAAACGGTCTCGGTGGGTATGGCTACGGTCTCGCCGCCCTGCAGCAGCGTTGCCGCATAGGCAATATCCGTACCGATATGGGTGGAGTAATGGGTGCTCATGGCTGCCGGATAACCGCGATGAATTGGTCTTTTTCGGTTTGGTTGATGAAGGTGATGTGAGGATAAAGGGATTCCGCCCTTTGGATTTTGGTCACGTTGCTATCGGTTTTCGCCTTTAAATAGGATTCATTAGAAACAATTCCAGCCGCAAAGTTACCGATTCTCGCCAACGACGGTAAGCGAAAAAATGGAGGGCGCGGCCCAAACGCAAAAATACTGAAGGAGGGGTTGAGCAGTGGAGTCGCCGATTTACATGGCATTTTAACCAGTTATTATGTCGACTTCCTGAAGCCCGCAAAAAAGCCATGTCAAAAATAATGTGTTGGTCTATGGATTTCCTTCGTCCAGGCCGGCAGACAACGTTTTTATTGACTCTCAAATTTATCAAATTTTCTATTCCAAATAGTTGGGCGGGTTTCGCAGACTCAAAAGCATAGGCCAATATGGGTTGGTTATCGTCATAAAAATACATGAAAGAGTTACGCCGCACTGTAGAACCGTAGTACAGTCATGTATATAAACTTGCAAAGCTACCCGACGTCAAAAATAAACACTTCAACAAATGATTTTTTTAATGCAAGCCAATGCCCCGTCAAACCTTGAAGTCCGCAACATTATGGCGTACGGGCGAAACACACTGCCCCAAACGTTAGGAAAAAACCAAAACCGCTTTTTCCTACTCCTACCCTTTCTATCGTTTCTGTTCTCCGCGCTAAATTATCAAGCCTTCTTATGCCTTCAAGCTCCGCCGCATCACTTCCTTCATATAGGTATCGATGTTGCCGAACAGAAATTCCGGGTACTCGTTGCTGAATTTCATTTTGATGAAGCCACCCAATAAGGGGCGTTTGGCGGGCTGTTGCAGGGCTTCGGTGCTAATGGGGATGAGGTCATAGGCGGCCTCGGGGAAGTAGGCGAGCACGCGCAGGGCGAGCTCTACGCGGTTCATATAGTCGGTGCCGCCAATGTGGTAAATGCCCTCTTTGCCGTCTTGCAACAACACATACATGGCACGTGCAATGTCGAAGGCGTTGGTGGGCGATGCGTATTGGTCGTAGGGCAGCTTCAGCGTGAGTTTCAACCCCTTCATGCACTGGTCCACAATGCGCGACACAAAATTTTTACCGCGTATTTCATCTCCATACACATTGGTAACGCGCAGCACCAGCGATTGGTTGGCTTGTGCCAGCACCAGTTGTTCGGCATCGAGCTTGTGCAACGCATATACCCCCAACGGGTTCACGGCATCATATTCCCGGTAGGGGCCGTTTTCACCATCAAACACGTAATCAGTTGATATATAGACCATTTTAGCCCCTATTTCATTAGCAAGTTGAATAAGGTTCTTGGTGCTCACCACGGTTTTCTCGTAGCTCTCCTCTACATGGGTTTCGCAATAATCCACATGCGTTAGGGCACCGCAATGCACAATCACATGGGGCGCAAAAGCACGCACGTCATAATTGTCGGGATGCTCGGGGTGGAGCGTATCGTAAAAGACAGTGTTGTTTGTTGGAAAGGTGAAGTGGCTGGCCACAACCTTTGCGCCACGATCAGTAAAATGTTGGTGGCAATTGCCACCCAAAAGGCCCGAACCTCCGGATATAAATATTTTCATATAATCAATGGGTTATAA
>CAIVHI010000056.1 GCA_903905685.1 uncultured Bacteroidota bacterium
GGCGGGGCATTGTTCGTCAATAGCCTTGGTTCCGGTATCGCCGTAGTAACCGGTGCCCGACGCGTTGATGAATATCTTGGGTAGCGCGGGCATGGCCTTCATGGCATTCACCAAGTTGCGGGTGGTGGTAACACGGCTACTGTACAGCAGCACTTTGTAAGCGGCGTTCCAGCGGCGGCCAATGTTGGCTCCCGCCAAATTGACCACTGCCGTTGCATGTTCCAGGGCCTCCAGCGGAATTTGGCCCGCCGTAAGGTCGGCACGGTAAAACTTCGTTCCTTGGGGAATTGATTTTGGTGCCGTCCTACCTAAAATGGCCACTTCGTGGCCCGAGTAGGTAAGACTGCGGCAAAGTTGGGTGCCAATAAATCCTGTGCCACCCGCAATGACTATCTTCTCTTTCATAATTGCTATTCCACTGCACCATTCTTGGCGTTCATTCGAAAGTACGGCGCAATGACCAATGCCAACATACCTATAATAGATAGGCATATACCCAATTTAATGCCTTGAAGGCGATAGGACAGCTTTATCCTATGCTTTCCTTTGGCCAAAAACAAGCCCGTCATGCCGCCGTTCAACGGGAAGGTAGCCACCGCTGAACTGTCAACATTTGCCTCCCAACCGACATCGTATGGAATTGACAAAAAGAGTATCTCGGGCCGCGAACTTTCGATTTCGCCGCAGACGGTTTCGTCGTCGAAGCGAGATATGGTGAATGAGTCCCTCAATAAGTCGGGTAAGGCATGAGTCAAACGGATCATGTCTGTCGCCATATCGCTGCGTTCGGGTAGGAGCATGGCCTCCAATTGATTCGCCGTCCAATGCTCCATCTCGTGAGGCAACTTTGTAGCCTCGTCGACCACGCAGCTATGTAGTGGGCACATCTTTTTGCGTTGGCTATCCAACTTTTCAAAGTCGTTTTGATTAATGTATTTGTCGTAGACGTATACGGGAGGTAGCGCAAATTTATTTCGATATACTTTTACGTCTCCAAATTGGGCCAGCGAATCGGCAGCCAGATACCATTCCGGATTCAAACCTTTTTTTACCAAAAAGTATTTCACGCCGTTCAGCGACTCGAATATGGGTTTCAGCGTGAGTCCATGGCTCCAACGGGAGGCACTTTCCTTGTTTCGGTCAATCAGGTTGTTCTCCCGAAGGTAACCGATGTAGCCCGACTGATTGAAGGAACCATAGGATGTGGTGCCGTTGAAATCTTGAATTAAACCATCGTTCAACGAGTAGTAGCCCGAGATGGACGAGAAATAGTTTTTGTCGATCCTATAAAATGTAGCATCACGTTGCGATATCCAATGTAATGCGTTTATGGTGTTGTCATTATAGCCCTTTTTTTCCCTGCACTCCGCCGCCGTAACGGCGTTCCATCCGTTCACTGTTAGGTGGGTGAAGCAACAACACTCAAAAACCGCAACACCCACCAGTAGGTATTTGAATTGGCTTTGCGAGTTTAATTTGGCAACAGCATACTGTAAGCAGCCATAGGCAGCAAGCAAAATCAAAATAAACAGTCGTAATTGATTGTCTATCAATAGCTTATTTGATAGGCTCGGGACGAAAAGGGCTGAAGCCGGCACTAATATCGATATTACCGTAGACCAAATACTTTTGGGTGGTTTGGTTACCTTGTTGTCCAACGCGAAAGTTGCGAAAAGCACCAGAAGTACACTTACAAAGAAGGAATATACCCTGAAGTAGTCGCCACTGAAGAGCCAGAAAGCATACCTCAGCCAAGGGAAAAATGATGGCAACAGCCATACCGCCGCAAATACCAACAATGCGATTTTGGTGCGTCGGTTTTGGAGGCCGGAGAAAAACGACGGTGCGAGCAATAGGCACAATGTGCCGCAATAAAACATCGGGGCTTCAAAAGTGTTGCGCCACCCGGTATAGCCATCTGCCGAGCCCGAAAGGTCGTTGCAAAAAAATCGGGAAAGCGCGGTAAAGAACAGTCCCTTGGTGTCAGTTGCCCATATTTTTGAATGCAACAATCTGTTGGCGAGCCCGTAGCCGCCACCTACACGGGGATTGTGCACCAACAAGACGATGTTTTGAATCAAAAAAGGGCCACTTAGCGCCAGTCCAATGGCTGCCGGAAGCAAGATTTGCGCGCAGGTCTTGCCCAAAAGCCGCCAAGAAAAACCATGGGTATGCAGCAGGCGGAAGACGATGTAAGAGAAGAGGAAGAGCCCGAAGAAGTACAGGTTGAGGGGCATAGTGAGCCCTATGAAGAAGAATGGCAGAAACAGCCACCGGGATTTTCTCGTCTTCATGAGCTGTTCTGCGGCAAAGAGTAGGAGCGCCAAGTTCAAAGCCTCGAAGGAGAAGAAATGCCATACGCCGCCAATGACCACATAGCTACAAAACGTATAACTGATACTGCCAAATATGGCCGATAGGTTGGATACACCTGCAGTTTTCAGGAATTGAAAAAACAACAGTCCAATCAGGTAAATTTTGATGATTTCAAGGTAAACCAAGCCCGGTAAGATTGAGGATGGACCTAAAATATAGATAAATAGATCAAACGGGTCGCGAAGGAAAAGGGGAAAGGTATTTTGCCCCATACCGAAATGGAATGACCAACGCGGCACTTTGTGGTGCGCAAAACTTTCCGCCGTATTGTATAGGTAGGGGTAGAGCGCATCGAGCGAATCGGTGCCTATGCCTTTAAAAACGTAGTAGTTATCTTGAAATAGAAAGCTCCAAAATGCATAAAGTACAATGAGCGTAATACATCCCAATAAGACCAAGATGCTGCCCATGGGCGTGTTCAAAACCCCGTCCATGAAATTTGGTGCTTCAGGCTTGGCGGGCCGCTCCCTGATATTGTCGAAAATGTTGGGCTCGTTGTTTTCAGTCACTGGAACGCGGATAACACCTACAATGTTAGTATAAAATAAAATGCAACCCTATATGTGCGCCATAAAATCCTTTCTGTGCTTTACTACTCGTACTCGGTACCCGGGGCGGGTTTTTCTATTGGGTCGTCGGTGCCATGTCCTTTCGAGCCGTCAAGCAAGCCCGAGGGGTCGTTGTCGTCGCAGTCTTGGAAGCCGTCCGGCACCTTGAAGGTAGCATCGGGGTTGATGTTCAAATTCTTATCGGCATAGACACGTTTCATGAACAGGGCCCAAATGGGCAATGCCGAAGACGCACCCTGCCCAAGGTTCTCACTGTGGAAACGGAACTCCCGGTCGTCGCAACCCACCCATACCCCGGCAATCAATTGGGGACAGTAACCAATGAACCAAGCGTCGGCCTGATTTTGCGTGGTTCCAGTCTTACCTGCAATGTCGCTTCTAATGCCGTATCTGAAACGCGTTCTGCCGCCTGTACCGAAGTTCACCACTCCGCGCATCATATTTACCATTTTGTAGGCGGTCATGGGGTTGATGATTTCTTTTTGTACCGGTGCGAAGCTCTTAATCAACATCCCGTTCTTGTCCTCAATCTGGCTCACCAACATCGGAACCGAGTTGATGCCGCCGCTGGGGAACATACTGTAGGCGCACACCATTTCGAACAACGAAATGTCGGACACGCCCAAGGCAACAGAGGGGTATTTGTCCATACGGCTGCTAATCCCGCATTTATGCGCGAAGTCTACAAAGGGTTCTATGCCCACTTGTTTCAAAACATAGAGTGCCGCATTGTTGAGTGAGAGCGCCAAGGCGTACTTCATGGTGACATCCCCATTTTCCGAGCCACCGGCATCATAGGGTTTATCCATGTTGGGGAACTCCTGAGGGGTGCATTCCACCTTGCCGCAGGGCGAAAACCCATTGTCCACCGCAAAACAGTACAATAATGGCTTTATGGTACTACCCACTTGGCGTTTTGTATTGATGTTGACGTGGTCGTACTGGAAATAATTGTGGTCGATACCGCCAACCCAAGCCTTCACCTCGCCGGTTGCAGGGTCCATGGCAATAAAGCCCGATTGTAGAATCGTCTTCATATACTTGATGGAGTCCAAGGGACTCATCACGGTATCTAGGGAGTGGTTTTTGTTCCAAGCGAAGATTTTCATCTTGATGGGCACCTTCATGATTTTCATCACTTGGTCATCCGTCATACTCTCCTTGAACATTTGGTAATGCTCAGAGCCTTTAATTGCCGTCGAGAGGATGTTTTGGATGTCCTTGTTTTTGTTCCATACCGAGCCGTCTTTGTAACCATTTTGAGACATGAACACCTTTTGCCAGGTCTCCAAATGTTCCTGCATGGCTTCCTCGGCATAGCGTTGCATGCGGGTGTCGAGGGTGGTATAAATCTTCAACCCATCTTTATAGATGTCGTAGGGCGTACCATCAGGCTTTTTTAGGTCTTTGCATGCAGCCTTCACTTGCTGTTCCACCACCTGCCTGAAGTAGGGCGCAATACCGTCGTGATAGTCAATCTTATGGAAGTCGAGCGGGGTTTCGTTGGTTTTGAGTTGTTCAAACTGGGCTTTGGTGATTTTGTTGTTTTTATACATCAACTCCAATACCGTATTCCTCCGTGCTTTGGATTGCTTGGGGTGGGTACGCGGATTGTAGATGGTGTTTCCTTTCAGCATACCCACCAAAGACGCGGCTTCATCGATATTGAGTTTGTCGGGTGTCTTGTTGTAAAAGGTGAGCGAGGCGTTTTTGATGCCATACACGTTGCTCCCGAAGGGCACAGTATTGAGGTAAAGGGTTATGATTTCGTTTTTGGTGAGGTTTCGTTCCAGTTTCACGGCAAGTACCCATTCCTTTAGTTTTACCAACGGTAGGGTAAAGCTGTGCTCGCTATTACGTGGAAAAAGGTTTTTGGCAAGCTGCTGGGTTATGGTCGATGATCCCCGCTTTTTATGGAACAGGGCATAAAAGGGAATGGCAATAGTTGCAATGGGGTCAATGCCTGCATGTTCGTAAAATCGCGCGTCCTCGGTAGCAATAAGGGCGTTGATGACATTAGGCGAAATCTCGGAAAACTTACTGTTGGAACGGTCGAGCACATAATAACGTCCCAATAAGGCGCCGTCTGAGGCCAAAACATCCGAAGAGACGAAGCTGTTCGGGTTCTCCAGCTCTCCCATGGATGGCATATACCCAATCAGACCGTTATCGATTCCGATGATCAATACAGCGAACATAAGAATCATGGATCCAAAAACAATCCATAACGTCTTGATGCTTTTCGATATTTTCTCCGGATTGCCTTTAGTGCCGGTCGTATTTCCTGCCAAGTCTTGAAAGTTTACAATTTAAATATCGGACAGTGGAAGTCAAAAATACGATAGATATTGTTAAGGCACTGTTGAATGTAATACGATTTTTATGGTCGCATCTTGCACCATGATGATGAAGGTCGTCCGAAATGGGGGACTCCGTCAATCAACATGAGTTCGATTTTTCGAGTGGCCTTACTTCATGTAGATTTTGAACGTAGAACCCTTGCCTACCTCGCTTTCCACTTCAACACGGCCACCCATAGCCTCAATTTGGTATTTGGTTAGGAAGAGCCCCATCCCTTTGGCATCTTTGTTGCCATGGAAGGTTTTATACATACCGAACAATTTGTGGCCATGTTTGGCCATATCTATGCCTATTCCGTTATCGGCAATGGTGAGTAGCCAATTCCCCGTTTGTGTTGCGGGGTGCTCCCTAACGCAGTTCAAGGTTACTACAGGAGGACGGTCGGGATGGCTGTACTTAATGGCATTCGAGATGAAGTTCAACACCATGCTCTCCATATATGCGGGGTTGTAATTCACGATGACCTCATCGGAAATATTGTTGACGACGGTGGCGTTTTTATTCCTGATTTGAGACCCCAGAACTTCGATTGCCTGTGCAACGTGTTTGTTGAGCACTTGAGGGGTAACTTCCACATCAACTGCATTTTGCACGGCCACTACGTCATTTAAATGTTGCATAGTCTCATCCAACATCTCCGATGCCTTGTGTAGGAGTTCAAAAATTTCGGCTTTTTCTTCTTCCGTCTCCGACTCACCATACATATTCAGCAGGCTGTGAATGTTCACGGCATGCATACGTAAATTGTGAGACACGATATAGGAGAAGTTGAGTAGACGTTTGTTCTGTCCGCTCGACACATTGTAGGATTCGAGTAATTCCAGTTCCAAACGTTTGGCTTCAGTGATATCCTGTACGGTACCGTAAATTTCAACGGGGTTACCCGATGCGTCCAGTCGCACTTGGCCAATTTGGTTTATCCATTTCTCTAGGCCATCGGAATGCCTATCGATATTGTAGCTGAGGCTAAAGCGTCCTTTGTCGCGTATCGCGTCACTCATTGCTTCTGTGAAGGCGTTTTTGGACGTGTCGGAAACCAAGGCTTCCCAATTGGAAAACTTCTTTTCAAAGCTCGAATCGAGCCCGAAGATGTCATAAAGCGTTGCCGAACATGTGAAAGTCCCGGTTTTGAGGTTGACCAAGTAGTTGCCTACACGGGCCAACTTTTGAGCTTCAATCAACTGCTTGTCTTGTTCAACCAATGTTTCGTGAGCC
>CAIVHI010000057.1 GCA_903905685.1 uncultured Bacteroidota bacterium
ATCTGAAATAGAATTATTATTACTTTTTAAAACCCAAAATTAGCGGAAACAAGTCAATACCGATGACGCTGTTTCCGGAATTTTAGATTATCATGCCATGCTTTAACATAAAAGCAGGAAAAATTATTGGAAAACGGTTTTAGGAGCATCCTCCCAAAGTCCTTCCAAGTTGTAAAACAGCCTTTGTTCCTGCTGAAAGATGTGTACCACTACATTTACATAGTCCAAAATCATCCATTTTTCGCCAGGCTCCAAATGGAAAGGCTTTTCACCACATTCCGCTGCGGTGGTTTCCACAATGTGGTCGGCAATGGCATTTACCTGTACCCGGGATTTTGCTTCGCAAATAATGAAGAAGTCTGCAACGGCTTCGTCTATCTTCTTGAGGTCAAGGCAAACTATCTCCTCCCCTTTCTTGTCGCGAATGGCGTTCACGATGTTCTTGAACAACTTTGCCCCCTTGTTCAATCTGGCCTGAACCCGCACGGTTTCAGGCACTTCCAAATTTAATTTATCCAAATTGTGTCAACCGGGTTTTAAATGAAAATAACTTTGACCGGTGCACAAGCACCGACCGAACCAATACCCGACTCAAAATTATACTTTTTCTCATCGTGGCGAGCATGATAATATCAGATATCCGAATCATTGAACTTGATGTTGTAGACAGTACCAACAATTATGCCATGAATTGCATAGATGGCAATAAGGCATGTAACGGGCTGACAATCGTGGCGCGCACCCAAACCGCAGGCAAAGGCCAGCGTGGACGAAACTGGGCCGACGTACCCGGAGCCTCGTTGCTAATGACCACTATTGTGGAGCCCATCCGACCAATTGACCACCAATTTGCCGCAAATTGTGGCATTGCCGTGACCGTACTATTGGCCGTAAAACAATTGTGCCCCAATGCAGATGTGTTTGTAAAATGGCCCAACGACATTATAGTCAATGACAAAAAGGCAGGAGGACTACTCGTGGAAAACGTAATTAAGGGCAGCAAATGGGCTTATGCGGTGATTGGCTTGGGTTTGAACCTCAACCAACCATCGTTCCCCGAGTCGCTCCCCTTCGCCACGTCGCTTTTTCAGGCATCCAATATTAACTTTAATATAACAGACGTTGCAGCCCAAATCGCCTCGAGTTTGACTGACTTTTTTGCGACCGCCACAAGCGACACGGATACTCTCGGTGTCTATAATCAACACCTGTACAGAACAGGTCAACATCAGGTTTTTTCGACCCCGGGTGGAGACACCGTATCAGGCACCATCTCTCGGGTACTTGTCGACGGCACGTTGGAAATTGTGATGGATGACGGAACGACTCGCAACTTCCGGCATGGCGAAATCATATGGAACTATGGATACATCGCACCTGCGAAGTAGCCGCCCGATTTTTCCGGATATACCTTTTGGATTATTTTGCAGCCTATGTACAGTAACGAGGACCAAAAGGAACTGCACACGCTTGCCAAGGCGTTGTTGCAACAAAACGGCGCAGGTACCCAAAAGGAAGTCATACAACTCCGGAAAGTCATCAACTATGCCGACTGGAGATACTACATAGAAAACGACCCCAATTTATCCGACGCCGAGTACGACCGGTTGTTCTCTACGTTGAAACAGTTGGAAACCGCTCACCCTGAATGGGTTACACCCGACTCTCCAACCAGACGGGTGGCGGCCGGGCTATCGGAGCGCTTTCCACCTGTGGGGCACTTGGTACCCATGTTGAGTCTCGACAATACCTACAATGCCGATGACCTTTATGATTGGGACAAGAAATGCCGTGAGTTTGCCGGCCTGGACCAACTGGAATATTGCGTAGAACCTAAGTATGACGGAGCAAGTATTTCGCTCGTTTACGACAACGACATCCTTTTGCGCGGCATAACGCGCGGCGATGGCATAACTGGTGAGGAAGTGACACCCAACATCATGCAAATCAAGGCCATACCCCTCTCGGCCCGTTTCGCGGATGCCGGAATAGGTCAATTGGAGATACGTGGCGAGGTGGTTATCAACAAAAAGGATTTTGACGATTATAATGGCCAACGCGTTGCCGAAGGCTTGGCGCCATTGGCCAACCCACGCAATGCCGCAGCGGGCACGCTGCGCATGTTGGATGCCGGCGAGGTGCGTAAGCGGCGGTTGAATGCCATACTGTATCACGTAAGCTATACGGCTCCTAACGAAGCCTCGCCGGCCAATTCCTACCCTGTGAAACCGGAAGGACTCCCCAAGACCCACTTCGACACCATGCAGTGGCTGGCTGCACGCGGCCTGCCTACCCCCGCGAAAGAAATGCGGCGGTTTGAAGGCATTGAGGGCGTAATTGCCTATTGTGCCGAATTCGAAACCCGCCGCGACGACCTGCCTTTCGAAGTTGACGGGTTGGTTATCAAGGTAAACAACTTCGAATTGCAGGAAAAAATGGGCATGACTTCGCACCATCCGCGTTGGGCTACTGCCTACAAGTTCAAAGCACGCCAAGCCACAAGTACGTTGCGCAAAGTGGAATACCAAGTGGGACGCACCGGCGTGGTGACGCCGGTTGCCAAGATAGACCCGGTATATATAAGTGGTGTAACCGTCACGTCGTTATCGCTGTTCAACGAAGAGGTGGTGCGCGAAAAAGACCTGCGCATTGGCGACACGGTGCTCGTTGAAAGGGCCGGAGATGTGATACCTTATGTGGTGAAGTCGTTCCCCGAACTGCGAACAGGCACCGAACTACCCATTGTATTCCCAGAGTTTTGCCCGGCATGCAATGGCAGGTTGGAAAAGCAGGAAGACTTGGCCGCGTGGCGCTGTATCAACAGCAGCTGCCCGGTGCAGCTCACCGAAAGGCTCATGCACTTTGCCAGCAAGGATGCCATGGACATTCGTAGCCTAGGCGCAGCAAATGTGAAGAAGTTTTTCGATATGGGGGTACTGGCCGACATCCCCGGCATCTACAGCCTAAATTGGTCACGCATTCGTGAGTCGGGCGGATTTGGTGAGAAATCGGTGGCCAATCTGCAACAGGCTATTGAAAACTCCAAAACACAAGCCCTCAACAGACTGATTTTTGGGCTCGGAATCCGGTATGTTGGAGAAACCACGGCCAAAACTTTGGCGACCTCGGTATCGCACCTCCGCGACCTGTATGAGAAGACAGAAGAAGACCTTTGTGCCCTACCCGATGTAGGCCCGAAAGTGGCGCATTCGGTGGTGGATTTTTTCCAATTGGAAGAAAACCGTAAAATGGTAGATGCTCTGGAGGCGGCCGGCGTGAACCTCAAGAACCTGCAAAGGGAGGAAAACCAGTCGGGCGGGTCGCTGGAGGGCAAGACGTTTTTATTTACGGGCACGCTTAGCCGCCTTAAACGTAGTGAGGCTGAAGCCATGGCTGAAAAGAATGGCGGGGTGATTTTGGGGTCGGTATCGGCAAAACTCAACTACTTGGTAGTGGGCAGCGATGCCGGATCAAAGCTGGAAAAAGCCAAAAAACTAGGCACGATAAGCAT
>CAIVHI010000058.1 GCA_903905685.1 uncultured Bacteroidota bacterium
GATCTGGCATAAGCCCGAATTTCGGCACCATTTTCTTCAAGCGAAATTGCAGAATGGGTCAATTCGGCTACAAACGTGTCTTTAATCAAACCAAAATGGCTCAATACAAACAACTGTTGCACTACCGAGTATCCGAGGCAGGAACGGGGCGGCATACCACCCGGAACCAAAATGCAGTCGTAACCGTGTTCTTTGGCAAATGCCGCAACTTTCCCGCCAGAAGTTATGCACACAATAGTTGCACCATCTTCATGTGCCTTGTGGAGCGACTCCAAGGTCTCTTCGGTATTTCCCGAATACGAACAAACAATCACTAGTGAATGGTTGTCAACGAATTCGGGTAGCGAATATTCCTTATTGACCAAGAAGGGGACCGCCAATGTGCCGAAAACGAAGTTTTGAACAATTGACCCACCAATACCGCTTCCACCCAAACCCGTCACCACTACGTTCGAAAATGCCTTCGGAGCCGTTTTGAAGTGGTAATTTTGCCCTATAGCAATTGCTTCCTTCAATTGTTTAGGAAATCCGTTCACCAAATTTTTCATCGTTCAATTTTTTAAATAATGCTCAAACATAGTAAACTTGGCACAAAAGGAGAAGATATTGCAGAGGAATATTTGCGAACAAAAGGTTATAAAATTCTTAATAGGAATTGGCGGTTCGGGCAAAAGGAAATCGATTTGATTGCTGCAATGGGGGATATGGTGGTTTTTGTCGAAATTAAAACCCGGACCGGCCTGCAATTTGGGTATCCCGAGGAAGCTGTCAACAAGCAGAAGCAGCGGTTTCTGAAGACTGCCGCCGCAGTATATACCCAGCAGCGCCCCGAATACCGGGTATCCCGCTTCGACATCATAGCCATTACCCTGGAATACGACAAGGTAAAGGAGGTGGTCCATTTCGAGGAAGCCTTCCACTAGCAGCCTGTCACGTCGTCACATAAACCGTCTTATCCCTCCGCCGGGTTAAGATGCCAATAGGGTGGATAAAATTGGCGAGGTCGTTGCCCATCAATAACTCCTGCACCGCACCAAGGGTATTGGGGGCTACCGCTATCAACAGCCCCCCATTGGTTTGCGGGTCAGGCAGGAGTTTGAAGGCTTCCAATACATCCACACCCTCGGCAAAGTCAATTTTGGAGCCGTAGCCCGTCCAATTCCTAAACGTGGCATCGGGTCCTACATTTTGCATCATCAAAACCTCAAGTCCCTCCATTTTAGGAATAGCCGAAAACGAGATGTTTGCAGAAAGTCCGCTACCATCGGCCATTTCAATGAGGTGCCCAGCAAGCCCGAAGCCCGTCACATCGGTCATGGCATGAACGCCGGGGAGGATACTCAAAGCTTCGCCGATATTGTTAAGCTTGCTCAGTTGCCTGTGCATGGTCTCCAATTGGTCTTCATCCAACAGCCCTTTCTTCTCGGCAGCGGCCAGTATTCCCGTTCCAATAGGTTTAGTGAGGAGCAGCAAATCGCCTTCGTGGGCGGTGTTGTTTTGTTTGATTCCGTCGGTTGGGCATACACCGGTTACCGCGAGCCCAAATATCGGCTCGGTGGTGTCGATACTATGGCCACCTGCCAGCGGAATGCCGGCCTCCCTGCACGTGTGCCGCGCGCCTTCCAACACCCGTTGTGCTTCGCTTGCCGGCAGCTTGTCTACCGGCCAGCCCAAAATGGCAATGGCCATAATTGGGCGACCACCCATGGCATATACATCGCTTATGGCGTTTGCGGCAGCAATGCGCCCAAAATCATAAGCATCGTTCACTATGGGTGTAAAGAAGTCGGTGGTGGATATGATGGCTGTGCCATTGCCGAGGTCGAACGCCGCAGCGTCGTCGCGACTGGCATTTCCTACCAGCAAAGCGGGGTATTCGGGCGATAGGGAAGACGTTTTCAGGATTTCTTCTAAAACGCCCGGCGCTATTTTACACCCACATCCGCCTCCATGGGCATACTGGGTAAGCAGGTACTTGGTTTCCATTTTTTGCAGTCGATTCCCGATTCGGGACTATTCCCAAATCTGCACTTCGCGTTCCAAAGTTATACCGAACTTTCCGAAGACTGCATGTTGTACGTATTTGGAACAAGCCAAAATTTCCTTACCCGATGCGCCTCCATAATTGACGATAACCAATGCCTGCAAGGCATGTACGCCCACATTGCCGTTGCGGTAGCCCTTCAGCCCTGCGGCTTCTATTAGCCATCCCGCAGGTACCTTAACGCCGGCATCGCCCGTAGGGTAGGAGGGCATATTTGGGAACCGCATGCGCAAGTCGGCAAATTGCGAAGCGGGAATTACAGGATTCTTAAAGAAGCTGCCTGCATTGCCTAGTACTCTTGGGTCGGGCAGCTTGCTGCGTCTGATGGCCATAACTGCATTGGCCACGTCGGCAATCGTGGGCGATTCGATGCCATTGGAGGAAAGCTCAGCGCCAAGTGCACCATAGCCGATATTGGCCACGTTTTTTTTGGAAAGCTTGAAGAATACCTTGGTGATGAAGAAACTGCCCCCCTGCATTTGGGTTTTGAATACACTGGTGCGGTAGCCGAAGCCGCACTTGTTTTTCTTAAGGGTGTGCAGCTTCATGTTGGCGAAGTCGTAATATTCCACCTCCGTTATAACGTCCTTCACTTCAACACCATATGCTCCAATGTTTTGGATGGGCGCTGCGCCAACGGTGCCGGGAATTAATGCGAGATTTTCTATGCCGCCCCAGCCTTCGCCAACGGCGCGCATCACCCATTCGTGCCAGTTTTCGCCCGAACACACTTCGACTTCCACAAAGTCATCTGTCTCTTCGATGATGGTGATGCCTTTATAATCGTTTTTCAACACAAAACCCTTCATATTGCCACAGAGCAGTATGTTGCTGCCGCCACCTAACACGTGTATGGGGAACGAGCTGTACACGATGCTGCCTAAGTCTTCCAACGAACTGATTGTCAACAGGAATTCGGCATTTGATGCAATGGAAAACGTATTGTATCCCTGAAGTTGGGCGTTGGTATGGATTTGCATTTGGCGGTGGATGTACTAAAGCAAAGAAAATGAAATCCAAATAAACCGTTGCTTTTTTTTGACGGCCATACCTCTGTTTCCACTTGAAGTGGGTGCATCGGCAAACGCACAGTTGCCATGTTTTTGCTCACCATTGGGCTGATTTTCAGTGTGTCAACACCGTCCCAAGTCAAAAAAATCGACTAAAATTGTATTGTTCCCGTTAAAGGGATAATTTGCGGGGTAGTAGCCGGATATCCGGCACGATTGCTGATACCCAAATTGTTACCGACATAAAAAATGCGTTTTATCATGAAAAAGATGAAGTCGTTGTTCGTAGTGGTTGCAGCCGTATGGGCTGCCATTGGGGTAACTGCCCAGACTAAAATAGCCCTCAAACCCGAGGACATCACCGTATTCGTGTCGGGGGCCCAACTCACCAACAAGGCCAATATCGTGTTGGTAAAGGGTGAAAACGAATTCATTTTCACCAACGTTGCTGCTGATGTAAATGCACAGAGCATCTCGATAAATGCCGGCATAGGCGTTGCGGTGGAGTCGGTCACCTTCTTGAATAACTATTTGTCGCCCGAGGTGGTGTCACCACACATCAAGACGTTGAAAGACAGCATCGACCTACTTACCGCTGAAAAGCAGCAGGCCGAAGACAAAGCTGCAACCGTTTGGGAACAGGTAGAAGTGTTGAAAGCCAACCGTAAAGTGAGTGGCAACAATAACGGGCTATCGACCATAGAGTTGCAAAAAATGTTGGACTTGGTGAATGCCAAGATGGAAAGCCTCCTGAACCAAAAATCTAAAACCGACAAACAAATCAAGAAGATTGACGAGGCGATAGCCAAAATAAACCACCAGATAGACGAGGAGAAAAAGAAGGGCAATAAGGCATCGGGACAATTGGCGGTAAAGTTTTATACCGACCACCCTGCAAATGCTGAAATTACGCTATCCTACGTGGTAACATGGGCGGGTTGGTCGCCGTCTTACGATGTGCGTGTGGACGATATTTCCAAGCCGGTAAAACTCTACTACAAAGCCAATGTGCATCAAAACACCGGGGTAGTGTGGGATAACGTACACCTCATCCTGTCTACCGGTAACCCGAACGAAGGTGCCGAGGCCCCGGTGCCCGAGCCATGGCAATTGTCATTCTATACACCGCCTCCTCCTCGCCAAGTTGCTGTAAGGTCGTACAAGAAGTCGATGGCGGCCAATGGAGACCAAATGGGTTTGTTATCCAACGCGGTTGGAGCCGAAAGGGCTCCCGAGATATCGGGTATGTCCGACTATGTGGTGGCCGATAATTCAGGCATCAACACGTTTTTTGATATCGAGTTGCCTTATACCATTCCTACCGATGGTCAACAACACTTGGTATCGATAAAAAAGTATGATGTTCCTGCCAACTACCGCTATTTTGCGGTGCCCAAATTGGATAAGGATGCGTTTATGCAGGCCCAAATCACGAATTGGGAAGAGTTCAACCTCATGCCCGGCAAAACCAACGTGTTTTTTGAAGGCACTTTTGTAGGTCAAGGCAAGCTGGACTTCCACAGCACCAGCGATACTTTGAACATCTCCTTGGGACGCGATAAGAAAATCATCATAAAACGCGAACGCGATACCAAGTATCGTAGCGTGCGGACCATGGGAATGAGCGTACATGAGGCATTCGGCTACAGTATCAGCGTCAGGAACACCCGCAAAGAGAAGGTGAATTTGATACTTCAGGACCAACTGCCAGTGAGTACGGAGAGTGAAATTGAGGTGGGTGATGTGGAAACCGGTGGAAGCACATTGGAGAGCGCCACAGGGCTGTTGAATTGGAACCTGCAATTGAATCCCAACGAGGTTCAAACCGTGAAATACGGGTTTATGGTGAAGTACCCCAAGGGGAAAACTGTGGACCATATGCCGAAATGATGGGAGCCTAAAAAAACGTAAATTTACCTATGCGGATACTTTCGTTGATGTTGTTGATGCTCACTACAATGGTAAGCTACGGTCAGAAGTCGAAATACTATGGCTGGTGGGAGCATAAAGGGGCATTGTTCGGGCAAGACAGCCTCACACATAACGCCATCAAGGAGTTAGGGGTGCGTTTCAACCTAACCGAAGATAAGCTGGCGCCACTGTCTGAAAGCGAAATACAGTTTTATGAAGACTCGTTTAAGTTGAACTACGGCATCAGCGTATCAACCGGCGATGGGGATTCGCGTGAGTTCAAATGGTTTACTGTCTTAAGTGGTGTCTGGAAGATTGACAACAATGCAGCCTACAAGAAAGACGGAAGGTATGCCACCATTCGCGAAAACAATTTCACCACAGCCGACGAGCATTGGAAAGATTCCATAGTGAACAAACCCAGGCATTTTACCCTCCCGGCCTCTGAATTGATTTTATTGAAGTTCAATTCGGGGGCAAAGGCCTACGGCTTGTTCACAACCACGACCGAATATCCCAATATTTGGTTCTACCTCGATTACGGTTTTGGCAATATTTACACGAAGTATTATTGAGCGCTACGACCGCCTAATGTAACAAGACCTGCCACGCTTTGTCCAGTTCCCCACGTTCCAGTAGCCGTTTGGCATAGCTTTGGAGAGCGGCAATTGCATCGCCTGCGCTTACACCGGCGATAATTTGGTCCAGTTCAGGGTCTTGGTAATCAGTATTGCGGTAGGGTAGGGAAGAGCAGTTGCCGAGTAAGCCCAAGTCGTTGCCGGTCAAAACCTTACTCTGCCTAATGTGGAGCGGCAAGGCATCTACGCCAATACCCAATGAGCTGTTTGGTTTAGGAACCTCAAATACCGAAGAGCCAGAGGCGCGGCAGTAATAATCGCCGCCCATGCGAGCCACCAAATCAATTTTATTCGGGTCTATTTGGCCTTTCTCGTTCAGTACTTCATCATTCAAGTGCATGCACACCACTTCGCAAATGATGAGGTTTGCGGCTCCGCCTTCCTGTCCCGACTCAATGACTTGCAACACCTTACATTCCAATTGGGCCGGCGATTCCTTTACTCGGAAAGGGCGGACGATGTCTGATGGCACCTTGGTGAATCCGGCTTTTACAAATTCATCTGTCCCTTTAGGGTACTCGCAACTTGATAGGCTCATTTGCTGAACCATTGCATAACTCACTACGTTAATGACTACTTCGTTTGTAGCATATACGTTTTCGAGTGTGTGCTTAATGGTGTTGTCGCGCACTCTCCGTGCCGGGGAAAAAATCAATATCGGAGGCTTGCTGCCAAACACGTTGAAAAAACTGAATGGCGACAGGTTGGCGTTTCCGTCTTCATCAATGGTGCTGGCGAAACAAATGGGCCTTGGTGCAATGGCACCCAGCAAATAGGCGTGTAATTGCGCTGTTTTTATTTCTCCCGGAATAATCTTCATACCTACAAGTGGACGTGTTTTATATGTTGTGCAAATTAGCTCAAATTAGGGGGAGATGGAAATGCTTGGGTGCATTAAAATAGAAATCCGGCATGCAGTCATGCCGGATTTCCAAAAACAATACAATTAAACGTTGCTTATTTCGAAGTCAAAGTCCTGTTATCGGTATTTCTTCCTTCTTCTCTATCACCAAATATCTTGACATTGGTGTTGGCAAGCTTAGAGTCATTTTTTTTTACACTGCTCTCATAAATTTGATACTGAACAGGGTTCATTATCTTCTTATATACAATTTCTTTTTCTTTTCTATATTTCAAGAACAAGGGGTCGTTGATATCGACTACGTTCTTGGCTTCGGGGCGACCCAGTATTTTCCGGTTGATTTGAAGGTTGGCGAGGTAAATCCGCTCGGACTGATCAGACGTTAAATTGCCTATTATTTTAGCGATATTCAAGGTTTCGTCCTGAGAAATGAACTTGATATTCACCATCTCGGCTTGCTTACCCGACGACTTAAATTGAGCATCAACGGGAAGGCTGTGTAAAATGGGGGTCAAAAAGAGCAAAAAAATTAATTTCTTCATAGCGTATCCGTTTTGTCAAACCTTAACAACAGAATCAACAGCAAAGTTACAGACAATATCACAATTCCAATGGCAAAGAACTAACTTAACAATTACATTACAACATTAAACGTGTTAACGCTATAAGAAACCTCAATATTGCACGTAATTAGAGGGTGTAACTAGGCCATATTGTGGAAAACGTGCTGAACGTCGTCATCCTGTTCCAAGCGCTCTATCAACTTGAAGACATCGTCAGATGCTTCCTGGCTAACTTCAAGAGTGCTTGCAGGTATCCACTCCAACTCCGACGACACGGGCAAAATACCCTTCTCCTCCAAAGCTTTCTGCATATTGCCGAAATCGGTAAAGCTCGACCTTACAATGATGTTCCCCTCGCTATCTTCGCCGATCTCCTCCAAACCGAAGTCGATAAGCTCAAACTCCAAATCTTCGAGATTCACGCCATCGGGCTTGATTTTGAACACACCCATGTGTTTAAACAGGAAGCTCACGGAGCCGCTATTGCCGGGTGTGCCACCACCCTTGTTGAAATGCGCCCTTACATTGGCTACCGTGCGGGTAGTATTGTCGGTTGCAGTAACCACCATCAAGGCAATGCCATGCGGGGCATACCCCTCATAA
>CAIVHI010000059.1 GCA_903905685.1 uncultured Bacteroidota bacterium
ATTCAGCGGCAAGAAAGCAATGGTGGGTTACAAAAGGGAATTCGTTTACCATATCCTTTTTTTGGACCACAATTTTTCTGTTTACGACCATTCTTGACGATTCCCTCCGGAAATTTGGAAACCTGAAGAAACGGCGGGGGATGATGATGCACAATGGACGGTATTGAAAAAGCATGGAATTTTATAAGCAGGAATGCATCGGGTATAGATTCACGGCAAATGCCTGTTCGGTACCTGGATTTTTTTGCCGAGGAAGGATATGACATGCATTACCGCATCTCAGACATGCTCCTTATCTTAGTATTTCGGCAAAATTGCCTTGCAATTTACCGTCCCCCGAACTCGGAACAACTGATTTTCTAACCCTCAAATCACACCCGTGAAATCCAATCATCAAGTTTGGTCGGCTGCTATAGATGTCTATCACTTTCGTTTACGTTTTTTAGCAGGCTCATCTGAATACAGCGGTGTAAGCTTTCCATTCTTATCCACAATGCCGGCCCCCATAAGGGTTGCCAAGCTTTGTTCGCGTGTCCGTTTCGCAGATTTCAGCTCCTTGGCGAGGTCATTCAACAGCTTGATTTGGTCTTCCATTAGCCCGAGTTTAGATAACAAAGGTAACGAATTGCCCCCGGTCTCCATGCGGGCCACAATCCAAGTCGTCATCCGAAAGCATTTTTACCAAATGCATGTGGGTGCTGCCCGTCAAAAATAGACATTGGGCCGGAAGCGCTCCCCCGGCAACCTACTTTCCTGCTTTTTACCAACCTTTGCCTTTCCATGCGGATTCGTCTATTCTTCTTCATCTGTTGCCTGCCTGCCTTGTGCCGGGCACAGACGATGCATGTCGAAAAAGCCGAACGGTATTTCAATCGGGCAGTGCGCAGCTATTGCCGCCACGACCCTGCTACGGCCTATTGCTGGATGGAAAGGGCCATTCGCTGCGACACCGCTTGGGACTTGCCCTACGCCACCCTGGGCCGCTGGAAATTTGAGCAAGAGCAATTTGCCGATGCCGAAAAATGGTTTGCAAAGGGGGCCGCCAACTGCCGGCGCGGCGGTCCACGATTCGCCAAGGCGTTGGCCAAAAGCCTCATCCGCTCTGCACAACCGGCAAGGGCCCTCTCCATCGTCAATACCTATGCGCCTCCAGGTCTCTCCGGGGAGTGGCGGGCACTGCAACTCCAAGCATTGTTTATGCAAGAGGCCGTGCAGAACCGTTCGGGCGACATGCCCGTAGCCTTCGGGCCCGAAATCAACAGCCCTTACTCCGAGCTGTTTCCCTGCGTCACCACCGATACCGGCACCTTCTATTTCACGCGCCGCGTCAACAACATGGACGAAGACCTATTTCGCGCCACGCTTGACGATAGCTGCACGGGTTGGAAAACGGTGGCGCCGCTAGACTACCCCATCAATACCATAGAGCATGAGGCGGGCCAATTCATCTCCGCCGATGGCCACTACCTATTTTTTGGTCGAAGCGATGTTCGCAGTGAAAATGGTTGGGCCAATGGAGGCAACGACCTCTTCATGTCTTACCGTATCCGCAACGATACCGACTGGACGCAACCCATGCCTTTCGGTGCCACCATCAACACCCCTTATTACGAAGGTATGCCCAGCCTGTCTCCCGACAACCGCGAACTGTTTTTCGTCAGCGACCGTCCGGGTGGGTTTGGCGGGCTCGACATCTGGATTTCGCGATTTGAGGAAGGCGCGTGGCAGCCGCCCGTGAATGCCGGGCCGGGGGTGAACACCGCCGGTAACGAGGCAGCACCCTACATAGATGCCGACAACCGCACCCTGTATTTCTCCAGCGACGGCCGCCCGGGTATGGGTGGTTACGACCTGTTTGTGAGCCGCAAACTCAACGACACCCTTTGGGGCGATGCCCGAAACCTCGGGTTCCCCATCAATACCACTTGCAATGAACTGAGTGCCTGTGTGTCCAAAAACGGCAAGAAGCTTTACTTCGGATCAGACCGGGGAGGGCCCGCAGAGCATTACGATATCTACACCACTACGCTGCCTCCCCAGTTTTCTCCCATTCCCGTCAATTATGTGCAGGGCTATGTGTATGACAGCCTTACCCAAGACAGATTGAATTATGCCCAAATCTATATTTGCCGAGCGGCAACGGGCGATACGCTTTTCCACTTTCAAAGCAATAGGGGAGATGCGAGCTTCATGATGACGCTGCCCTGCAATACCCGATACATAAGGCACACGGCGCGCATAGGCTATACCGACGTGGACGACACCTTTGCCACCGACACGGTATCTTACCTTGCCCCCATCGTTAAAAACGTGGCCATGTTGCCCTACGACTACAAGGAGTTCAAGCCCATCACCGACAGCCTCGTTGCCACCATCCATTTCGACGTGAACCGTGTGGAACTGTCGGACGGTGAGAAACAGGCCATCAGCTTGGGCATATCGCCGTGGCTGGAAGAGAAGGGGGTGGCCTTTTACGTAAATGCCTATACCGACAATACCGGCACGCCCCTCATTAATGAGGAGCTCTCCTTCAAGCGGGCAAGATTGGTGACGGAGTACCTGCTGAAACTGGGTATTGATGAAGTGATGGTGTTTCCCAAGGGCTGGGGCGAGGCCAAAATGATTGCCACCAACGAAACGGAAGAAGGCCGCAAAACCAACCGCAGGGTCGAAATCGTCATTAGGAGGTAGCCCCGCCGTGCACGGTGTGCCGGCTCGGCAGGGCAGGAAATGAAATTTTGGCGGCTTATCCTGCTTTTGCCTATTTTTACACGGTTAAAATCAAGTTTTAAGATGTCTCACCAATTGCTTAAAGGTAAGAAAGGAATCATATTCGGTGCGCTGGACGAACGCTCCATTGCTTGGAAAACCGCACTCGTGGCTGTTGCCGAAGGCGCGGAAATCGTGCTGACCAATGCACCTGTGGCGATGAGGATGGGCAAAATCAATGAATTGGCAAAATTGTGCAATGCACAGGTCATTCCTGCCGATGCCACTTCAACCGCCGATATCGAACGCCTTATCGAAAAAAGCATGGAAATATTCGGTGGCAAGTTCGATTTCATCCTGCATTCCATCGGCATGTCGCCCAATGTGCGGAAGAACATCGAATATACGTCTACCAACTACGACAACTTCTTGAAGACGTTGGACATCTCTGCATTGTCGCTGCACCGCGTATTGCAAACAGCCATGAAGATGGATGCCTTGAATGAGTGGGGTTCGGTATTGGCATTGAGCTACATTGCCGCACAACGCACCTTCCCCGGCTATAACGACATGGCCGATGCCAAGGCGATATTGGAGAGCATTGCCCGCAGCTTCGGTTACCACTACGGGTTTGCCAAGAAAGTGCGCGTCAATACCATCTCGCAGTCACCTACCGCTACTACTGCAGGTTCGGGCGTGAGTGGGTTCGACGTATTTTACAACTATGCCGACAAGTTGTCGCCCTTGGGCAATGCAACTGCCGAAGACTGCGCCAATTTCTGCGTCATGTTATTCAGCGACTATACGCGCATGGTCACCATGCAGAACCTGTTCCACGATGGCGGCTTCTCGAATACCGGCGTGAGCGGCAAGATAATCGATGCCATGGTGCAGCAATAAACGGGTGGGTTTGGGTATAAACCTACATCGGTATATGCCCTGCCGCAATATTCAACGGCGCAAAACGTTAAAACTTCATGCGGTGGAATAAATTGGCGGGCATCGTCCTGCTTTCTTTATCAACAGGGGTGGTATCGGCTCAAATAACGGGTGGGCAGTATGCATTTGAATACCTGCGCATGTCCAACTCTCCGCATGTATCCGCACTCGGAGGCATCACTATCGCCGACCCGGAAAACGATATTGCTTTTGCCGTTCAAAACCCCGCCATGATGCGGCCGGGCATGCACAACCAGCTCGACTTAGACTACAACAATTACTACGCGGGCATTACGGTGGCCAATCTGCAATACGGCTACAACGTGCCCAAATTGAACACCGCATTTTTTGTCGCCGTTCAGTACCTGAACTATGGCAGTGTAACCCAAACCGACAATGTAGGCAATGTGCTGGGCACATTTACGCCGAGTGATTATGCATTGACCGTTGGTGCCGCCAAAAGCTATGGCGAGCATTGGAGATACGGTGCCGACTTGAAATTGGCCCACTCCTTCCTGTACAGCGGCTCGGCAGCGGCACTGGTGGCCGATGTGGGCATCAACTACTACGACTCTGTGCTCCACTTGGATATGGGCGCTGTGGCCAAAAATATGGGCACCATGGTGAAGAACTACACGACGGGCAATTCGGAACCATTGCCCTTCGATTTGCAACTCGGAATTTCGAAGGGTCTCGCACACGTGCCGCTGAAGTTCTTCATGACCATACACCACCTATACGAATGGGATATCCGCTATGACGACCGTTCATCGGTCAGCCCGACCAATGTTTTCGGTACCAGCGACACCTCAAAGTCGACTTCCAATTATTTTGGCGACAAACTGTTTCGCCACTTCATCTTTGGTGCCGAGTTGAATTTGGCCAAACGCGTCACCCTAACCGCATCCTACAACGATTTGCAACGCCAGGAACTGGCGGTGTCCACCAATCCGGGATTGGCAGGTTTTGCCTTTGGGATTGGTTTGCACTTGAATATCCTCGACGTGCATTATGCTCGCGACTATTATCATGTTGCGGGTGCTTACAATGAATTGGGCATTACCATTGCCTTGAACCGTATGTTCGGGCTGGGAAACTTTGGCGAGAAAGTGGGTTGGAATAAAAGCTATCCCGAATGGGGTGGGGAGTGAGTAATCCAGCCAAAATCAAGCTGTCGGTGCACAACCGTTACGGTATTTGGATTTAGTCGTCGCCCCTTACTTCGGAATCGAGAATACGAAAGCAGTGCCTTCACCGGGGGCAGACACCACGCGGATGGCACCTCCCAGTTTTTCAACCAGCTTCTTCACGATAGAGAGGCCAACGCCTATTCCACCTTTTTCCTGTGCATTGCCCACGCGTTCAAAAAGTTCAAATATCCGCTTTTGGTCTGCTTCCTCAATTCCCGGGCCATTGTCTTTCACTTGAAACAGGAACAGGTTTTTCTGTTCGCTTAAGGTAATATCTATTATCGCATCGGGGCGGTCGTTATACTTGATGGCATTATCGCACAGATTCAGCAAAATCTGCTTCATGGCGATGCGGGAAGTCAATATTTTCATCCCTGCCGAATCGTGGGTCAATTTGAGGTGGTCGGGCTTGTGCAGCAAAGAAAAGACTTCGCCTATCAATTCATCCACATCAACCAGCTCTTTGTTGTCCACCAACAGGCGGGAGCTTTTGGAATATTCCAAGATGCCGGAGACCAAATCGGCCAATTGGCGCGATGCATTGCTCAGGTAGGCCAAGTACTCCTTTCCGTCTTCATCTAGGACGTCCGCATATTGGTCGTTGATGAGGTTGGTGAGTGAAATGATGTTGTTCAGGGGGCTTCTCAAGTCGTGGGAGGCCACCGATGAGAATTTCTCCAAATCGGCATAGGCATTACGCTGTTCCAGTTCCAACTGTTTCAACTCACTTATTTTCTTGATGCGCTCCAGTTGCCGCACAACTTGGTCGGCCATGGCCGTAATGGACTTCGTTGTTGCACAGTTGGGAGCATATGGGCGCTCCCCAAAAATACAGACAGCACCAATGCGCCTATTTTCGGTATCGCAAAGAGGGGCTTGGATATAGCTGCCTACCGACATTGCAGTCAATTCGGGAAACAATTCATGGAATGACGCATCGGCGGCCGTATCATTAATCAGGGTAAGCCCTCGGGATTGGGATTCGTAGTTCTGGAACACGGCATAAACGACTGAGTCGGGCAATTCCTGACCCGCCGATTTCATCCAATGTCTGGATGAATCTGCTATATAAACACGTTCAGGCTTCGTTGCGCACAACTCCGCGAAGATTGTCGAAAAATCTTGAAAATCCTTTTCCGGCAATGAATCGAAGACATAGTAGTCGTTCATTGTCTTCAACCTTTCCAAACTATTTGCCGTCAAAGGGGCAATGACCATGGGGGAATTCCAATTTTGGGTAAAGTTAATGCCATTAATTGAATTTAAAAAAAATGACTCACTAGATTTGTTGTGTGTTCAGGCTGCACTTTCCGACCATTGCCGTATATCGTCGTCGCTGAAAATGCAAAATGTCGGGAACCTTGTTGGATTTCGACAGGGTGCCCGACATTTAAAAAATACAACGCAACTATCTCATAAACAGTAACTCACGATACTTAGGCAATTGCCATAGCTTGTCATCTACCACCAATTCCAACTTGTCGGCATGATACCTGATTTGGTCGAAGTAGGGTTTTACTTCATGGCAGTATTTTCCTGCCCTAACGTGCATATCGGGTTCATTGTTGGCTACTTTCCGGGCTTGGAGCATCGCTTCAACATTATCATTGATGCCGTTGATGTGTTTGGACACCACTTCCACCAAATTCAACTGCGCTTTGTAAGCCGATTCCGACAACCCCAAATCTTTTAGACCCTTCACATTTTCCACCAATGTGTTTTGATAGTTGATGGCTGCGGGCAGCACGTGGTTGGTGGCCAAATAGCCCAAGGTGCGGCCTTCTATCTGCACTTTCTTCACATACTCTTCGAGCATGATTTCGTGGCGCGCTTCCAGTTCCCGTTGGGTGAAGATGCCGTTTGAATAAAATAGGTGCTTTGAGGCTTCCGTAACATAGGCATCCAGCGCCTCGGGCGTGGTCTTGAAGTTGTTCAAGCCGCGGCGTTTGGCTTCTTCAGCCCATTCGTCGCTATAGTTGTCGCCTTCAAACCTGATGTTTTTCGACTTGGTGATGTAGGCACGTAGTACTTGGAGTATTGCGATTTCCTTCTTTTCGCCTTTTTCGATGATGGCGTCCACATCTTTCTTGAATTGCTTCAGGGTGTCGGCCATTATGGTGTTCAGCACCAGCATGGGCGATGCGCAGTTGGCCGAGGAACCCACAGCGCGGAACTCGAACTTGTTGCCCGTGAAGGCGAATGGACTGGTACGGTTGCGGTCGGTATTGTCCATCATCAGCTCCGGTATCTGCTTGTGGATGTCGAGCTTCAGAATCACTTCGTCTTGCTCGGTGAATTTGTCTTTCACGCGGGTTTCCACTTCATCCAACACGTCCGACAGGTATTTGCCTACATATACCGAAATGATGGCGGGCGGTGCTTCGTTGGCGCCAAGGCGGTGGTCGTTGTTGGCCGATGCAATGGATGCCCTCAGCAGGTCGGCATAGTCATGCACAGCCTTGATGGTGTTCACGAAGAACGTGAGGAACATGAGGTTGGTGCGGGGCGTTTTGCCGGGCGACAACAGGTTTACGCCAGTATCTGTGGCCATGCTCCAGTTGTTGTGTTTGCCGCTTCCGTTCACGCCTGCGAAGGGCTTTTCGTGCATCAACGCCTTGAGTTTGTGGCGTTTGGCCACCTTGGTCATTACATCCATCAACAACGTGTTGTGGTCTACGGCAATGTTTACTTCCTCAAACACCGGGGCGCACTCAAACTGTGCGGGGGCCACCTCGTTGTGGCGGGTGCGTAAGGGAATGCCAAGCTTGTAGGCTTCCTGCTCAAAATCCTGCATGAAGGCATACACGCGCTCGGGGATGGAGCCGAAGTAGTGGTCTTCCAATTGCTGGCCTTTTGCCGGGCTATGCCCCAACAGCGTGCGGCCACACATCAGGAGGTCGGGGCGAACGTTCGCGAGGTTTTCGTCTATCACGAAATACTCTTGCTCCCAACCCAGGGTGGCAATTACTTTATTGACGTTCTTGTCGAAGTAGTGGCAAACGTCCACGGCGGCTTTGTCGAGCGCGGCTATGGATTTCAGCAAGGGCGCTTTGTAATCGAGCGACTCGCCATTGTAGGCTATAAAGATGGTGGGGATGCAGAGGGTTTTGCCCGAGCCGGCTTCCATGATGAAGGCGGGCGATGAGGGGTCCCAGGCGGTATAGCCGCGGGCTTCGAAGGTGGCACGGATGCCGCCGTTGGGGAAGCTCGATGCATCGGGTTCTTGCTGTATCAGGGCGTCGCCGTCGAAAATCTCGATGGCGGTGCCGTCGCTTTTGATGTTGAAAAACGAATCGTGTTTCTCGGCGGTCGTACCTGTGAGGGGCTGAAACCAATGGGTGAAGTGGGTTGCACCCTTGCTTTCAGCCCATCCCTTCATGCCGGCCGCAATCTGGTCGGCCATTTTGCGCTCTACGCGGGTTCCGGATTTTACGGAATTCTGCAGGCTCTTGTAAGCCTCGTCGCTGAGGAATTCCCTCATGGTGCGACCGTTGAACACATGGCTACCAAAGATGGCGGTGATTTTTTTATCGCCGTATCCCGAGATTTTTTTCTCTTCCCCCTGTATGGCGCGGAGTGCCTGAAAACGTAGTGACGACATGATATTAATTTTCGACAAATCTACAGTTATTTTTGAAAATGGCAAGAAAATTTTCATTTTTTTCAGAAAAACAAAACATTATCAAATAATGCAGTGTTTATTTTGATTCGATTTTCACGTGCGAAACCAAACAAAGGGCATAGTCAGGCTCCATTTGGGCTTCCAGCCTGATTGCCGCCACCCGATTCGTATTATGGCATAATAAGTCTATGTATGGGGTGTCGGGGCCAAAAAACCGCTGAATGGGTAGGTCTTCAATGAATTCTACTCCGCGACGCCCATTCCATTTATAGGCAGCTTCTTTGGCGCTCCATGCCAGCGTGAGTAGGCGCGGGTCGCCCCCAACCATATTGTGCTCCTGTTGCGACAAGTACTTATGGCTGATGTCGGCAATGCGGGGGTGCCAGGTTTGGATGTCTATTCCGGCTTCGTGGCGTTCGTCCACCACCACTGCTACATATGGCCAAGAGTGCGATATGGAGAAATAAAGCGCATTAGCAGGCAGTCGGGGCTTCGCCTCGGCATCGGGGGCAATGGCCGCAAGCGGGAAGTGGGGATACAGGTATTGCAGCAGGAACCGGCCGGCAAGGTGCTCTATGCGTCGCTTCTCGTTTTTAATGCTGGAAGTCGCGGTAATGCGCTCGGTAAAAAACGATTCTTCCTCCTCCACCTTCCAGATGGCGGCAAGGCCCGTTCCCCGGGCCGTTTCCCATTTGCGCAACAACGGCATGCTGCAAAGGTAAGCACACCGCCGGCCCCCGCAATCCGGGAAACAGTATTACCTTTGCAGTCCATTCAGCAATCCAAAAACGGCTCCTGCGTTGACACGGCATTTACCTTCCCTGCTTTTATTGGCACTAGTCTTTTTGGCCGGGTGCCTGCCGTCTCCCTATTACCAGAATGTGGAGGCCGTGCCCCATTATGCGTGGTCGTACGACTTCAAGCCTACGTTTACGTTTGATGTAACCGATACGGCTGCCGATTATCGTCCTTACCTCATCATCCGTCACACCCAAGCCTACCCCTTCAACAATATTTGGCTGCTGATGCACGTGAAAGCACCGGGCGAAAAACTGGTTCGCACCGAGCGCGTGAATGTGGTTTTGGCGGAGCCATCGGGCAAGTGGATGGGACGCGGCATGGAAGACGTGTGGGAACAACACCTCTATTTGAAGACCGAGGATTCTTTCTCGTTCCACAAAAAAGGCACTTGGGAGATTTCCTTGGAGCAGAACATGCGCGTCAACCCTCTGCCTGAGGTAATGAATGTGGGCTTGCGCGTGGAGCAGGCCCCTCCAAAAAACCGGTAAGGGCACCTTGTCGTCCGTATGGGTGTACCAACAAATGCCGCCCTATTTTTGGGCCGAGCTGTCTACCTTGTACAGATGAATAACCGTACCGAAATTGGTGTTCGTAGCCAAGTTGTTGGTTACCAACACGCGCAGTGCTTGCCTGCTGTCTATGCTGCCCAAGGCGGTATCGGTCACTTGGGTCAGCGTCATCTTGCCTCCCGTGCTGTCAAGCTCGGGCACTTGGAACAACACATAGCCACGGGAATACTTGGTAATCATGGCTAGGTTGAGCCAACGGGTATCGCTCATTTTTGAGAAGTAGGCGGTATTTTCCACCAGCAGGTCTGCCGCGCCCCTGCCATTCACGTAAGTTACCTTGTATTGGCAAAGGTCAAATTGGCCTATCATCAGGTAGCTGCCATTGTCGGGGTCCTCGGTAATCTTCCACCTACCCAACATGTGGCTGTCTATTTTCACTTTCGGGCCGTCATCCAAACCGAGGTTGCAGATGTATCTGTAGTCGAACGAGAAGCAGAAAACCGTAGCGACCAAAAGTGGAACCAAAAATATCCTTTTCCTCATATGGGGATTTCGGTGCAAAAATAGGCAAATATCGGCAACCCGGGAGGCGGTGGTTTTGCTCCGGGGCCGATGCTGCACTTAAAGTAACATTCAAACATTAAATTGCGCCGCATAAATCCGCCCATTCCCGGCAACCGGGCGGCGGCTGCAACCACTTCGATATGGAACAACGAATCTCCTTACACGATAAACACTTTGTACCCTGCATAGGCCGGGAGCTGATAGCCGAGAAAGTAGCCGCCGTTGGTGCCGAAATATCGGCCGACTATGCCGGCCGCCGGCCACTGCTGCTGGCCGTCCTGAACGGCTCCTTCATTTTTGCGGCCGACTTGTTCCGCCATCTGGCCATTGAAGCCGAAATAGCCTTCGTGAAACTATCGTCTTACAGCGGTACGGCTTCTACGGGAAAAGTGAACATCGAGTCGGTAATAGACCCCCTCTGGCTGGGCCGCGACATCATTATCGTGGAAGACATTATAGATACCGGTCGTACCCTGGCCGCCTTTGTCCCCGAGTTGCAAAAGGTGAACCCCGCCTCCATCAAAATCGCCTCCTTCCTCGTGAAGCCCGATGCCCAACAATTCGGCATCGCGGCACACTATACCGCCTTCCACATCAACAACCTCTTCGTGGTGGGCTATGGCCTCGACTATGACGGCCTCGGCCGCAACCTGCCCGATTTGTGGGTGGTGGAGTAGGAACGGGCAATACTGGACAGCGGAAAGGCGGTTGTGTGCCCACTCCATTTCGGATGATGAATGTGCCGTAACAAGCCGCTTTCTCCCAATGCGTTTCCGCCCACCCACTCTCCTTACCACGCTCTCACCCTCCCGCGCATCTATCCCAAATACTTCCCGACAATCGGCATCCTCCGGCCTGCTCCAAAGGCTTTGGGCGATACGCGGATGATGGGGCAGAACTGGTTGCGCTTGTATTCATTCATGTTCACCAGGCGCAAGATGCGGGCTACCAAGGGTTGCGGAAAGCCGGCGGCAATGATGTCCTTGGGGCCTTGGCGCAACTCGATGTAGCGGTAGAGCACGGCATCCAACTCGTCATATTCGGGAAGGCTGTCGCTGTCTTTTTGGTTGGGGCGCAGCTCGGCACTGGGGGCTTTGTCTAAAATGTTTTGGGGGATGGGTGCGCCAAAAGTGTGGTTGATGTAGCGGGCCAAGGCATATACCTGCACCTTGTACAGGTCGCCTATTACCGACAGGCCGCCGGCCATATCGCCATACAGCGTGCCGTAGCCGGTGGCCAGCTCGCTTTTGTTGGAAGTGTTGAGCAGTATAGAGCCGAATTTGTTGGACGTGGCCATGACCAGCGCGCCGCGAATGCGCGATTGCAGGTTCTCCTCGGCAACGCCGAATGGCAAGCCTGTAAATACGGGCTCCAATGCCTTTTCAAAGGCATCGAAAATAGTGCTGATGGCGATGGTGGCATAGGGGTTGCCCAGGTTTTCAGACAACTTGACGGCATCGTTCACGGAATGGTCGGACGAAAATTGCGATGGCAGCAGCAGCGCCTGCACATTTGCCGGCCCCAGTGCATGGCAGGCCAGCGTGAGCACCACAGCACTGTCTATGCCGCCCGACGAAGCGACCACGGCCTTTGTAAAGCCCATCTTGCCGAAGTAGTCGCGTATGCCCGTAATTAGGGCTGCATAGATGGCGGCAATGTTGCGCTCTGGTTCCAAGCTAGCCGGCAGGGGGCGCAAGTCGGCCACGTCTTCGGCGCGGCACACGGTGGGTTGCAGGAAGCCGCCTTGGTCGTCGGTCTCCACATAGTCCATAGCCTCGGCAAAGTAGGGCAGTTCCTTTACCACATTGCCTCGGCAATCCATGGCTATCGAGCCGCCATCGAAGACCACGTCGGTCTGTGCGCCGGCGGTGTTGCAGTACACCACGGGTAGGCCGTATTTCGACACATTGCGTTTAAGTATCCCCTTGCGTTCGTCGCCATGAATGTAGTCGAACGGCGACGCGCTGAGGTTGATCATGATGTCGGGTCCATATTTCATGAGTTCGTCCATGGGGCAGATGCGGTACAAAGGGTGGTCGCCCAAGTTCCACAAGTCTTCACATATGGTGACGGCCAGCTTCTTGCCCTTGAATGCCAATACGTTCCACTCATATGCGGGTTCGAACTGGCGGTATTCGTCGAAGATGTCGTAGGTTGGCAGCAGCGTTTTGTGCACCACGCCCTTTATTTCACATTCGTGCAGCAGGAATGCACTGTTGAGCAGCCGTTTGCCTTCCTTTTTCGGATTTCGGGATGGGCACCCCACCAGCACACCGATGGTGTTGGCCACGCGGCGCACGGCATCGATGGCTTCCAATCCCCGCTCCACAAAGTCGTCGAACTCCACGAAGTCGCGGGGAGGGTAGCCGCAAATGCACAATTCAGAGAATACAATGAGGTCGCCGCCCGCCTTTTTGGCGGCATCAACGGCATCCAATATGCGGCTTAAATTGGCCTCGAAGTTGCCGACGTGGTAATTCTGTTGGGCAATGAATATCTTCATGCGGTTGGTTTGGGTAGGGTCAAAGTGCTGTTAGGAATTTCATGGTGTCTACGCCGTCGGCATAGTCGAACAGGCCGGGCTGCTGGCCGCGGCCGAAGGCTATACAGCCCCTGCCCACCACCATCTGTATGCGGTTGTCGGCGCGCAACTCGGCCAATATGGCTGCCCGGTCGGTGTAATAGCGGTAGTGCAACACCGACACTGCCGAGAACGGTATGGCGTTTTCCACCATCAGCAGCGATTTGTTGCTCATATAGGGCACGCCGTTCAGCAAAAATATCGCCAGGTGGTAATCGTAATTGTTGTTGTATTTGTGGAGGTCGGCGTAGCGGTCCTTCGACGAGAAGATGCGCAGCAGGCGTTCGAAATTGTAGCCTTCGGGCACCAGCAGTTGCGTCACATTGCGGCAACCTAGGCCGAAGAACAGGTAAACGTCGTCTGATAGGGCTTCCAATTCTTCATCGGTCTCATCGCCATCCAGCAGCGCAACCGATGTCCGGTTCTTGCGGATAATGTGCGGATAGGCCCCGAAGTAGCTTTCAAAATATCGGGAGGAGTTGTTGCTGCCGGTGGCAATATAGGCATCGCAGCCCTTCAGGCGTTCGGGGAAGGTGATAGTGCCGGCAAGCCTCGGCTCCCTGTCAATGAGCCATTGGGCAATGTGGCGTATGAGCACATCGTCTTTCGACGATGGCTTGATGACGGCATGGTGGCCCGATACGAACACGCACAAGAAGTCGTGGAATCCCACCAGCGGAATGTTGCCGGCCATGACGATGCCTACATTGCGTGGATGGACAATAGGGGGGTATACCGATACCCATGTTTCCAATTCGGGTCGCGTGAGCATACCCGCCACGATATTGGCCACCGCCCTGTCTACGTGGTCGGCGGTGAACCAGGCATTGGCCGATGCCGCTGCGGCTTTTGCCGCCAGCCAAGGCTCGGCATCGGAGGCCATATATGCGGCCAATTCTTCAAGAAGCACGATTCGTTCTGCTACAGTAACCATAAATTACGGGTGCCGGTGGAGGTGTGCATTCCATGGAATGCGGTACAGCCCGGACGAAACAAAATTAGATGTAAATGGGCGAAACCATTGCATTTGGCATTACCCTATAACGCCATTGCATTTTTTTGCACTCAAACCCGATTTTTAATGCGGTAAATTTCCGGCGACTCCTTAATTTTACGTTCGGTTTAACTTCTAAAATACCGGAAAGCTATGGCAATCAAAATTACAG
>CAIVHI010000060.1 GCA_903905685.1 uncultured Bacteroidota bacterium
CATTCACAGCGGCAACGTGGTTGCGGGCATCGTAGGCATCAAAAAGTTTGCCTACGACATTTGGGGGGATGCGGTAAATACGGCCGCGCGTTTGGAAGAAAAGTGCCTATCAAATAGGATCAACATCTCCGACTCGACCTACCGATTGGTAAAAGACGATTTTGAGATTGAATATCGTGGAGAGATACCCGCGAAAAACAAGGGCTTGCTCAAAATGTATTTCATATCGAACACCTAACAACTGTTGAAGTGTTCACCAAACGGAGCATAAACCTATTGGGCTTTCCGCTTGTTGATTTCGTCGCGGATGGATATTGCTTTTACATAGTCTTCATTCTCCAACACTTGTTGCAGCAGATTGTCCAGTTCGGTGAGGCTTAGTTTTGAGATGTCGTTTTCTGCGGGCTCGTCTTTTGCGGACTGACTTTCAGTATGGGGTTCCGATATGGCTGTAGGCTTGTCGGGCCCTTCCATCAACATGCCGGCGGTGTCCAAAATTTTGTTGTAGGTGTAGATTTTGCATCCCGTTCTCACCGCTAATGCAAGTGCATCGCTGGTGCGGGAGTCGATTTCCGTGATGTCGCCTTCAGATTCGCACACTAGTTTCGCGAAAAACACGCCTTCTTCCAGTTTATAAATCATGACTTCCTTCAACTCGATACCGAAAGTAGACATGAACTTCGTAAACAGGTCGTGGGTGAGGGGGCGCGACGGATTCATATGCTCCAAAGCTACGGCTATGGCCTGGGCCTCATATCCGCCAATTACAATGGGCAAGCGGCGTAGGCCGCTAACTTCGCCAAGTACGACAGCATAAGAATGGGATTGGGTGATGCTGTGCGACAGTGCGACTATTTCAAGTTCAATACGTTCCATTTGTCAGTACTTCCTGCTTGCAGTAGTTTATGGTTCGGCAAGTTACGAAATTCCCAATGTCGCCAAAGACTGCCGTGCAGGTATACGGCAAATTGGCGGTTTCGGATTGCAGAGCAGATTGCAAGGCAATGCACCCCAACATGGCTGTTCCGAAAATGCAACGTGAAGGTACTCATTTCCCCGAAACCGGCTAAGCCGTCAAAACAAAGTGGGCATATTTTTTTCGCTCTGTTCTTCGTTTTCGCGCACCAATGCCACGTCGGTCATCTCTTCTCCGGCAAATGGAGTACCAATGGTTTTCCAACCCGTCACGTCGGCCATTTCATGTAGTGCCATCTTTTCCAAAGCCACTTTGCCGTCTTTCCCCTTCCGTTCCACCATCACCAAGGGCTCTTGCACCGTCGTGACGAGTTCCAAGCGGTTGCCTTCGCCTTCGCGAATGAAGAGGTACTTGGTTTTCAACGTCTTCCCTTCAATCTTGAACCGCTTCAAGTTGTAGTGGCGGGTCTTGGCATCATAATACAATGCCGTCACGGTTTTTTCAGGATTGAACTTTTCTATCAATACGATGTTGTCGTTGTCGTACCTGTTGGTGAACTCGAAGTCGGTGAGCTCGTAGGTGCCGTCTTTGCCAAAAACGATAATGCGGTCGTCGCCCTCAAACCGGCCTATGAACATGCCGTTGCCGTCTTTGTTGAGGCGGCCTACAGCATCGTCATAAAAAACCTTGAGTGCCGAAAGGGTGGATTTTCCTTTCTGCTTGAACTTTACCGATTTCACCGGGTACTTGGTCAACTGGTTGCCACCCGCCGTTCTTGCCTTGATTTCCAAGTCCTCAAATTCGAAATCGAACGTTTTGGAGCGCGCCTTGCAGCCCGGCGACAATTGTACGGTCACGGTCTCGGCCTCGCCATTGGGATTAACGGTAAAGTAAAACACCTTGCTGTTGGGGTTGCCCTTGGTGAGGTCATATTCTTTGTCTCGGGTTATGCCCGTCACATTGAACCGTTTGCCATACGCAATACCCGTCTTGCCGTCCATGTATATCATGTTGTAGGTCGTCCGCCCATCGTTTTTCTGAAAGATGGCCACATGGATGATGTCCTTACCCGCAAAAAACTTCTCCGCCACCTTGGTCACCACCATTTTGCCGTCTCTGCGGAAAACGATGATGTTGTCGAGGTCGGAGCAGTCGAAGGCAAACTCGTCTTTCTTCAACGATGTGCCTATGAAGCCGTCTTTCAGGTTCACATACAGCTTCACATTGGCAATGGCCACCACTTGGGCGTGCAGGGTTTCGAACTGGCGAATCTCCGTGCGCCGTTGGCGGTCTTTGCCGTATTTCTTCAGCAGGTTGGTATAGTAGGCAATGGCATAGTCGTTGAGGTGGGCAATGTGGTTCTTGGTCTCCTCCAATGCCGCTTCCACGCCTCGAATATGCTCATCGGCCTTGAAGGAGTCGTACTTGGATATGCGTTTGATTTTGATTTCCGTCAGGCTCACGATGTCGCCTCGCGTGATGGTGCGCCGGAACATCGCTTTGAACGGTTCCAAGCCCTTGTCGATGGCGGCAATGACGCCCTCCCAAGTGGTTTCTTCTTCAATGTCGCGGTAAATGCGGTTCTCGATGAATATTTTTTCGAGGGACGAGTAGTGCCAGTCGTCCTCCAGCTCGCCCATCTTGATTTCCAATTCCTTCAGTAGCAGGGCCTTGGTGTGGTTGGCAGAATAGCGCAACAGGTCAGACACTGTCACGAAGTGTGGCTTGTCGTCTATAATGATACAGGCATTGGGAGAAATCGATATCTCGCAGTCGGTGAATGCATAGAGGGCATCGATGGTCTGGTCGGGCGTTACGCCCGGGGCAAGCTGCACAGCCAGTTCCACGTCCTTCGCGGTATTGTCGGTTACGCTCTTGATTTTGATTTTGCCCGAGTCGTTAGCTTTCAAGATGCTCTCCACCAGTTGTGTGGTCGTTACCCCATAAGGCACACTCTTGATGAGCACCGTCTTTTTGTCCTGCTCCTCAATAATGGTACGCACGCGAATTTTGCCTCCCCTCGCGCCATCGTTGTAGTTGGAAACATCGGCCATGCCGCCCGTAATGAAGTCGGGGAATAGCTCGAACGGTTGACCCTTGAGGTACTTGATGGAGGCTTCTATGAGCTCGCAAAAGTTGTGGGGCAGTATCTTGGTGGATAACCCCACGGCAATACCGTCGGTGCCTTGTGCCAGCAGCAGCGGGAACTTCATGGGCAGCGTAACGGGTTCGTTCTTGCGCCCATCATAGCTGAGCTGCCAAAGGGTGGTTTTGGCATTGAACGCTACTTCAAGCGCGAACTTCGACAGGCGGGCTTCTATATAACGAGGTGCGGCGGCAGAGTCGCCCGTGCGCACATCGCCCCAGTTTCCCTGGGTCTCAATCAGCAAGTCCTTCTGGCCTAGCCCTACTATGGCGTCGCCAATCGAGGCATCGCCGTGCGGGTGGTACTGCATGGATTGCCCGATGATGTTGGCAACTTTGTTGAACCGCCCATCGTCCATCTCTTTCATGGCATGGAGTATGCGCCGCTGCACGGGCTTCAGCCCGTCTTCCACGGCCGGCACGGCGCGTTCCAAAATAACATAGCTGGCATAATCCAAAAACCAGTTTTGGTACATGTCGTTTACCGGCACGGTTCCCTTGCCTGCCAATCCGTTGTTTTCTTCCATCAATCTTAAAGCTCTAACAGGTCATGTTCCCTACAAAAATATTCAATCGGCGGGTAATGACGCGGGATTTTTGTGCACCGGCCGCATGCAGGGCATTTTTCTAGTCGCCTCCACCACGAACACCCATCTACCCCACGCACCAATCGATGGCCTGCGGCCGACCACCCTGGAGTGTGAAACTTGCAATAGAATGGGTGGGGCGTGCAATAGCGGGCACAATGGGCAGGGCTACTTTTGTAGGGTGAAAATCATTTCACCTTTATGACTAAAAAATGAAACCAACTCCCATTTTAGGCTTAGTAGCCTTGCTTGCATTGTTTGCTTTCGCATCCTGCAAAAAGAATTACACCTGTACTTGTACCACCGTTGTGGGTGCATCATCGGTCAATGTCACGCACTCCATTGACAATGCCTATATGAGCGATGCAAAAACGTCTTGCAACAACTATCAAGACCAAGCCAATAATTCGCTACCCGGAGGAACAACTTGCCACTTGTAGGCTTGCCGTGTATAGGCATGAAGGGGGGCAGGTGTTTACAGGAAGCATCTCCTTGTAATATAGGAAGGGGTAGTTGCGAAACCATGTGGGCTAAAGCCTATACTTGCCTTGCGGTGGTGCACATTAATTTTAACCGCTGCCAGGAGTAAGAAAATAATGCCGACCGATACCCAAAAATAAAGTTGATTTGCAGTCGGCAGGAGTATCTTGCCTCATCAATATGGCATATTCACTTGCAGTACACGGCGGAGCCGGAACCATCCTAAGGAGCACCATGACTCCCGAACTTGAAGCAGCATACCGCAAAGGCTTGGACAATGCTTTGAATGCCGGTACGTTGGTGCTATCTCAAGGTGGGTCGGCGGTCGATGCAGTGGAGGCTGCGGTGGCCTCTTTGGAAGATTTTCCGTTGTTCAATGCCGGTAAGGGTGCCGTGTTCAACCACATTGGAAAACATGAAATGGATGCCGCCATCATGGATGGCTCCAACTTGGCTGCGGGCGCGGTGAGCGGTGTGGGCAATATCAAAAATCCCGTAAAGGCGGCACGTGAGGTGATGGACAAGAGTGGCCACGTCATGCTGGTTGGCGCCGGTGCCGAGGCTTTCGCCCGCGAGTGCGGTCTCGAGTTTGAAGACGACGCCTATTTCTATATAGAACAACGGTACAAGCAGTGGCAGGATGCCGTTGCGGAGGAACGGGTGACACTCGATCATAGCGAAAAAAAATTCGGGACGGTGGGAGCCGCTGCGTTGGATAGCCACGGCAACTTGGCTGCAGCAACCAGCACGGGTGGGATGACCAACAAAAAATTTGGTAGGGTAGGAGATAGCCCCATCATTGGTGCCGGAACCTATGCCAACAACAACACTTGCGCCATATCGTGCACCGGCCATGGCGAGCTCTTCATGCGCAGCGTAGTGGCCTACGACATCTCCTGCCTCATGGAATACAAGGGCATGAAACTGAACGAAGCCTGCAACTTGGTGGTGCACGAAAAACTGGTGCGCATTGGCGGCGAGGGCGGCCTTATTGCCGTAGACAAGTTCGGCAATGTATCGCTCCCGTTCAATAGCGATGGTATGTATAGGGCTGCAATTACAAGTGGCGGCCTCAAAATGACGGCCATTTACAAAGACTAAAACGCTAAACCAAGCAGGCCAATCTTGCCAGCCCTATTCATTAACCTCATTCACCACCCGCACCGGGTCTATCTTGATTTTCATGTAGGGGTAATAAGGGAGGAAGGAGAGGCGTTTATGGATGTCGTCCTGATCGGCCGCCATGACCACCATGTAGATGCCCGACCTATCGAGTTTGATGAAGTTGTGCAGAATCGTACCCTCGGCCTCCAATGCCCTCACGCCTTCCTGTTCCTGTGGGAGGTATTTCAACCTCGTTTCCATATCCAAGTCTACCAGCACGATATCGACCATAAATTTCTTCATATTTGCCATTTTGCAGCTAATTTAAGCCTGTTTTGGTTGGCATTGGCACAAACCGGGGAAAAACTTCCCACAAAATCGGCAGGGCATAGACAATGATTCAATAGGCCATTGCGACTTATTTTTGGTTGAATTTCATTAATAAAGTCTCCGTGCTATGGATGTTGCTACCCCCGTTCAAAATGGGTGGCCGGCTCTGCTTGGTTTCAAGGCAGTACAGGGAAGTGAACATTACCTAAGATGCGGCCAGGAAAAAAGGTTACCGGGTATTAGGGCAACGGCACAGGTTGGGACGAACAACAAACCATTTTCACCCGCACATTTTACTTGGAGGGCAACGTATCGCCCGTTAGCCAAGTCAAGGCGAAGACGTATTACCCTGCCGACTTCAGCGGGGACGCCTTATATGGAGACCTTTGAATCATCAATGATAGAGCGTTCACCATTAACTTGCCCGAAGAACATGGCGGTTGCTGGAACGTGGAGCACTATTTTTTTAAAATGGTTTTGTTCGTCTTTTTGCCACCTGCATCCATCAGTTGCAGTAGGTATGCGCCGGGTAGAAGGTTTGTAGTGTTTAGGGTTTGCTTTTCGCTAGTTATGGCCCCACTATATACCAGTTGACCCATCAGGTTAAAAAGCAGTACCGTAGTGCCGGGGCTGCCGTTTTCTATGACAAGTTCATCTACTGCGGGGTTAGGATAGACATACGGCCCAGTATAATCATAAAAATTAAATAATTTTATGTACAAAGTATTTATATTTATCTTACCGAGAAGCATATTGTCAATGCCGGTATTTATTACTGTATCCGAACCGAATATTAACTGTGTGCTACTATAATAACCAGCCACATATACATTTCCTGCGATATCGGGACAGACCGAGTATCCTTCGCTATTTGAAACGCCACTAGCAGTTTTAACCCACAGTGCGTCGCCTAAAGAATTGAATTCGGCCACATATAACTGAGGGGTAGAATGAGGATCTGAAACTGGAATGCTCCCAAAATTGGCAGG
>CAIVHI010000061.1 GCA_903905685.1 uncultured Bacteroidota bacterium
CGCCCCGAAGGCGACAAGCCCCCATTCAAGAAGTGGGAAGACCGCGGCGGCTCGCGCCCCGAAGGCGACAAGCCCCCATTCAAGAAGTGGGAAGACCGCGGCGGCTCGCGCCCCGAAGGCGGCAAGCCGCCATACAAGAAATTTGAAGATAGAGGCAAAGACTACAAAACGGCTCCCAGAAAATGGGAAGATAGAAACCCGGATGCAGATGCGGATGAAGAAATCTTGAGGATTTTCGATAAAAAGAAAACCAAGGACGGAGAAGCCCCCGATAAGGCAAAAGGGGACGGCATGGGTGCCCGTAGCAAATCGACCTCGAAAAAGCCGACTACATTCTCTGACCGCCTGAGTGCCGACTTGCGCAAAGAGAGCAGGCACATGACCAAGCGCTCTTATCAAGAACCTCAGCAAGACGTGCGCAGCAGGCCGGAGCCTAAAGCCGATGCCTCACCCGTTGAAGACGTGACATTTGGTGAGCTCGAAAATAAGTATGCACCGGAAGACCAGTTGCCGCAACTCAAGAAGTTCACGGTAAAAAAAGCTAGCGGAACGCCCGACGGTGAGCCCGACAATGCGATACCGAGGATTGAAGACCCCAGTGCAGACAAATTTGCCGCCGAAAAAGGAGGAAAATCTACCAAAAAGCGGATTTTGAAGCCTGTAGGTGCCAAGTCTGCTCCACGGCACGATGATGACGAAGAAGATGAGGACGATGAGGTTGCCGACAAACCCATTGGCAATGGCCTCATGCCGCTCAACAAGTTCATAGCACATTGTGGCGAATGCTCTAGGCGCGATGCCGGTGAAATCGTGAAGCAGGGTAAAGTGAAAGTGGACGGTGAATTGGTAACCGACCCTGGTTTTAAAGTGGGTTTGGGCGCACAGGTGATACTCGCGGGCAAGAAACTAATTTACAAAAAAGGTTTGGTCTATATCCTCCTGAACAAGCCCAAAGGTTATATCACTACGAACGATGACCCTCAAGGCAGGCGCACTGTAATGGATTTGATTACCGATGCAGGCACCGACAGGCTCTACCCGGTGGGTCGTTTGGATCGCGACACGTCTGGGCTGCTGCTCATTACCAACGATGGCGATTTGACCCAAAAGTTATCCCACCCGTCGTTCGAAATCAAGAAAGTATATCACGTCACTCTCGACAAGGCGCTTACGAAGAACGACTTTGAGAAAATCATGGAGGGGGTGGAGTTGGAAGACGGCAAAGCCATTGTGGATGAAATGGCCTACTTGGAAGACAGGAAGGAACTCGGTTTGGAAATACACAGTGGCAAAAACCGCATTGTTCGGCGCATTTTTGAATCGTTGGGTTATGTAGTTGAAAAATTGGATAGGGTGATGTATTCGGGCCTTACCAAAAAGAACCTGCCGCGCGGCAAATGGAGGAGGCTGACAGATAGGGAGTTGGTATTATTGAAACACTTCAAAAGCTAGTTAGGGGAAGTATGAAGATTACCGCCGACCGCATTCACGATGGATTCGGGTGGCTGCCTCAGGGATTGGCCATTGAGCTTACCGATGATGGTACGGTTGTGGGTATTACTGCCGACTGCGAAGGTGCCGAGCGATATCATGGAGTGTTGGCACCTGGTTTTGTAAATGCCCATTGCCATATCGAGCTTTCGCACATGAAGGGCATGATACCCGAGCGTACCGGATTGATACCTTTTTTGCAAAGTGTTCCGCAATACCGCAACACATTTTCCGACGACGATAAGCGCACTGCGCGGCATGCTGCCGTTGCAGCCATGGAGGCGGCCGGAATTGTGGCGGTTGGTGACATTGCCAATACTACCGATACGCTGGATGTACGTGCGGAAAGTAGGCTCCATTTCGCCACATTTATCGAAACTATCGGGTTTAATCCGGCCCGGGCCGAAACAGCGATAGGGTATTCAATCGAAAACCTACGTTGTTTTGAGGCTCAGCAATATTTACCTCGGGTTTTGGCGCAGCATATTGTGCCGCATGCCCCCTATTCCGTCTCGAGGGAGTTGTTTGGACTTATCGACAACTTCAATCCAACGGGAATAATTTCCATCCACAATCAAGAAAGCGACCAAGAAAACCTATTTTATGGACGCAAGACGGGCAAAATCCTCGACCTCTTGGCAGGCATCGGCATAGACTATTCGGGCTTTACGCCTTACGGAAAGTCTACGCTCCCCGTTTTTAGTGAGTGGCTCTCGCCGACCCATCGCGTGGTTTTGGTGCATAATTCGGTAACAACGATTACTGAGGCTATCGCCGCAGAGGGCAGGTTCC
>CAIVHI010000062.1 GCA_903905685.1 uncultured Bacteroidota bacterium
GCTGTTTGAACAGATCAAACAAACCCACGAAGCGCAACAAAGCTCTACTTTGATTAGTCATTAAGGTACTTTCAGAAATCACAAAACCGAAACGGTTTTGCTTTTTCAAAATATCTAGTCCAGTAAGTAGGTGTTTCAGTGTTTTTAACGTTGATCTGTAAATTGGCTGAAAGCCGTCGAGATGCTGATAAACTATGTAGTGAACTTTACTTGAAGCATCAAAGTCAACCCGAATTACTTTTTGGATACCGTCAATGTCCTGATTGATTAATGGAAGAATTTCGTTTTTTAAAAGACGGTCAAGTAAGTTTTGATAATCTTCGTTCGCTTTTATTGTCAGCACCTCAAAGGACTGTCCATCGCTGCTCTCCGTCAACCAAAGCGTTAGGTTGTCGTTGAGTTGCTGTACCTCTTGGATAATATTTAATTGTCCTATTGTTTCCATTGGTGGTGCTGTTAATCTGTCATTCCTAAGCAAAATTTTAGGAATGGTTAAAAAGCTCGGAAATTAAGAAATTACTATGGATTCTCAATGAGTTGCGTTTTTCTTGATAGATGATTTTCCCAATCAACTGGATTGCAAATAAATCCTTGAATTGATTATTCTGAAAATGAGTTGTAAAATGCGAAGGTAATAATTTATTAATGAAAAAATTACGCAGTCGCATCGCTTCAAGAGGTGCTTTTTTTGATGCGGGCTTAGCAGAAAGCCGATTGTTTCGCTGAACGGCGCGATGCCTTGTTCCGGTTTCGCCACGTCTACATCAAACCCCATTCTTGTCCGGTTTCGAGCCTTTAACCGGCGATTGTATGCCCAATCAGCCTATTGCCTCCAAAATGCAATAGTTGCTTACTTTTACGGCACTCCCAATGGTGCAAGTTTTTCACCCTTCGTTCACGCTCTGCCCATTGGGAATAACGCCAAATCCATATGAAGAAATTAGCGGCGGCAATTTTGCCGGTCTTGTTTGCAATAGCCGCCCATGGGCAGCAAATACGTGCATCAAATAGCGTGAAGATATACCACGAACTGGCGCAGATGCGTAATTTGGTAAACGTGCTCTATGTTGCCGCCCATCCCGACGACGAAAACACCCGCCTGCTGGCTTGGCTCGTAAACGAGCGCAATGTGCGCACGGGTTACTTGTCTTTAACACGGGGAGATGGTGGCCAAAACATATTGGGTACCGAGCAAGGCGACGCGCTCGGCCTGATTCGCACCCATGAACTCATGGAAGCCCGAAAAATAGATGGGGCCGAACAATATTTTACACGTGCTGTCGATTTCGGCTTTTCGAAAAACTTCGAGGAAACCTTCAAGCACTGGGACAAAGACTCCCTCGTGAGCGATGCCGTATGGGTAATCCGCGAATTTCGCCCCGACATCATCATCTGCCGTTTTCCGCCCGACACTATGGCCGGTCATGGCCATCACGCTGCATCGGCAGTCATAGGCCGCGCTGCTTTCGAAGCTTGCGGCAATGCCGCCATGTATCCCGCCCAAATTCCGTTCCGCCCTCCCTTTCAGCCTGTTAGGCTGGTATTCAATGCCTACAGATTTGGCAGCTTCAGCACGCAGAAGGAGAACATGTTCAAGGTTCCGGTGGGCCAATACGAGCCACTGCTGGGTATGGGCACCGGCGAGCTGGCGGGCATCAGCCGCAGCGTGCACAAAAGCCAGGGCGCGGGCACGCCGGGTGTGGCAGGTGTGCAAAACGAATATTTCAAACTCGTGGCCGGTATGCCGTTCACCAATTCCCTTTTCGACGGTATAGATACCACTTGGAGTAGGGTGGGGCACGCCGAAATAGATGTTCGGATTGCGGCAGTGCAACAAAAATTCGATTTCCTGCATCCCGACAGGATTCTTCCGGACCTCGTAGAGATTCGTAAAATGATTGAGACGGTGTCCGACAACTATTGGCGGAAGGAAAAGCTGGAAGAAATGGACCGGCTGATTTTGGACTGCGCCGGGATTTTGGTGGAGGTGGTTACCAAGCAGGCTACAGCCGTTGCAGGAACGGGCATTCCGCTGTCCGTGCACATTGCGGCACGCGCAGCAGATGTCTCCTTGGTATCCGTGCGCTGGGCACCGGGTAGCGACACCACTATCAACCATGTTCTGGGCTCGGATTCCCTCTATTCGTTCGACCACTACTATAATGTGCCCCTGGTAACATCAGTCACAGAACCTTATTGGCTGCAACAGCCGTCTGCCAATGGCAGATTCGAAGTGCCCAACCGCGCTTACTTGGGATTGCCCGAGACGCCCACCGAATTAACGGTCACCATCGTTCTAGATATCGCAGGATACCGCAGGTACCTTGAAGTGCCGGTGTCTTGCAAGAAACTAGACCCGCTGAAGGGCGATGTTGTAGAGCCGCTGCGCATAGTGCCTCGTGCCGTGCTGGCATTCCAGTCGGACCTGTTGATGATTGGGGCCGATGGGATGGTAACTGCCGATGTGCACATTCACGCTTATGACGCGGTGCATGAGGGAGAGCTTTCCATAATGTCGGGCTCCACCCAACTGGCGCAAATCACGAATTTGATGCTCGACGCGGGCAACGATACGACGGTGACATTCAAGTTGAATTTGAAGGCGGTGAAGCCTGGCGAAGGTGGATGCATTCTGTTGAATGCGTCCCTCCAAGACGGAAGGAAGGTTTTCGACCGGACGGTACACAACATCCAGTACAGCCACTTGCCTGCGCTGCAATATTTTACCGCTGCCTCGGCCAAGGCCATTCATCCCAATTGGAAGGTGCTGGTAAAGCACGTGGGCTATATAGAGGGTGCCGGCGACTTCGTTCCCAACTTCCTTAAGTTGGCGGGTATCGAGGTGGACATGCTAAAGGAGGCCGACCTCGCCAATGCCGCGAAACTTAAAAAATATGACGCCATCGTAACGGGTATTAGGGCCGTGAATGTGGAAAAAAGGATGGCGGTTTGGATGCCTGTATTGATGGAGTATGTAAAGGCAGGTGGAACTTTGGTGATGCAGTACAATACCTTGCAAGACTTAGCTACCACCAAAATTGGCCCATACCCCATGACGCTGTCGGGCAAGAGAGTGACGGAAGAAGATGCCGAGATGACCTTCTTGGACCCGAAAGACAAACTGGTGAATCTCCCGAATAAGCTGGGTCCGGACGACTTTAAGGGCTGGGTGCAGGAGCGCGGGCTGTACTTCCCGGGTACTTGGGATGCCCAATACAAACCTGTATTTTCGATGCACGACCTTGGCGAACAACCGCTCTTAGGAAGTGTACTGACCGCTAAGTACGGCAAGGGTAACTACATTTACACCTCCCTGTCTTTCTCCCGGCAGTTGCCCGCAGGCAACATTGGGGCGGCAAGACTGTTCATGAATATGCTGAGTATTGGAAAATAGGCCGATTAATGGTAAGTTTGACACGTTTTACCGAACCGGTCAAAATGTTTTTGTGTAATATGAAACAAACCTGCTTATCCAAGTTATTCTTTGCCTGCATTTTGGCAGTTGTGGCCGTCGCTTTAGGCTGTGGCAAATCGGGCACACCTGTGGTTCCTACCACGCCCTCCGCAACGTGTGTGGACAACCATACGTCGGTTTACGACTCCATTTGCAATATGGCGGGCAATTGGACAGCCACTGAGCATAAGTTGTTCATCCAGACCGATTCCGGTGTCACTACGAGAACTGCAACGGTTACGCCGGGCGTGGTGTTCAATATCGTGGTTTCCGGCGGCAAGCAGGTGAGCTTTAACGGCTATGCCTATACCATGGTCGATTCCAATTCGTCGCTCATCCACTTTTCCTGCTTCTCCCTGCCTACCGACAACCATGCCGATATCTACTTCTATCCGCAAAGCGACAGTGTGATCATCGCCACATCGACGACCACCTTTGCCGCCAACCTTACGCAGAATACCTTGGATACCTTGTATTCCTATTGGTAATGGCACGACGCATCGCGATCCCTTATTTATAGTCTTCTACCACAATGGTGGTATCGCAAAAAAAGTATTCTCGTGGGTCGTTCGATGCCACTATGATGGTTCTGGTGCTCCCAAATTGGTTGATCCAGGCCGTGTACTGGTTGACGCCGTGCTGGTCCAGATTGGTGCAGGGCTCGTCCAACAGTAGAATTGGGGTGTCTGCAAAAATGGCTTGGGCCAACTTCACCCGCTGCTTCATCCCCGACGAATATTCGCCTATCGGCTTCGAGGCCGCCTGTGACAGTCCGATGGTCTCGATAATGCCGGCGATGGTTATGCCCGGCAACAACGGCTTGAAGGAGAAATGGAAGGTGAGGAACTCGTTGAGGGTCAATTCTTCGACCAATTCCATGCCGGGTGCACAAAAGCCGATGTGGTTGAATATCGACGTACTGCCAATTGTTTGTCCCGCATCATCGGTATAGGCTACCGAACCCTTCGACGGGGTCTGAATCCCCGCAATCACCCGCAGTAATGTAGACTTCCCCGACCCATTGGAGCCCAGCAGCGCATACCGGCCGCCGCCTTGGAACGTATAATTGAAGTTGCCGAATATCTTATACCGCTGGAAGCGCTTGCCGATATCATTGAGGGTGATGGTCATGGGGCGGCAAATTACGGCCTGTGGCGGTGCATTGCAAATGTTTGCGGTTACTGAACTACACGCCCAGCCTCCTTTTCCGCTTCCATATTGATGTTCAGCGGGCACTAAGCCTGTCTGAACTACTGTGCCTGCGGTTCGAAATCGAGCCGGTCTTTCGGGTTGTTCGTCTTTTTTCGGTTGCCGAAGGCCAGATTCATGCCAAAGTTGAGATTCGCATTCTTACTGTCGAGCGGCACCACCGCAGCATACCAATTGTCGGTGACGGCGAAAAACTGCATCCCCAATGCTCGCAACACAATGCCGCCACCTATATTGAATGGCGCATAGTTGCGCACGGTATAGGTGAGCACACCCGAGAAATACTTGCCCAACCTCAACTGGTAGCACGCGGTGGCAGAGTATAGGAAGAAGCCATTGAACCGCCGCGCCGACAACTCCAGCCCAAACCAATTATTCCTCAGGTCATAATTTCCCATAAGGTAAATGTCGTAGGGTGTATAGGTCATGTAGTGGTCGGAGTTCTTGTTGAATTTGATGATGTTCTTGATGGAGTCATGCAGCGTAGTGCTAATCAACGATGTGGTATCGCCTTGCAGGTAGTTTTCCGCGTGTAGGCCGTCGAACACGAAAGAAGCATTGTCTACAGTATAGTTGTGGATGTTGCTGCGCCAGGAAATGAAGCCCAGATTATTGATGCCGCCACCCACATTGAGGTGTTCGTCGAATGCGTACTTGGCACCCAAGTCTATTGCAAAGCCCGGGTTGCCGGGGTTGAACACATAGCCCAACGCATTTGCGGTCGTGTTGAAGTAGCCACCCTTATTGTTGTCGGTGCTGTCGGCAATGCCGCTCATCTGGATGTTCATGTTGGCAGTTGCCGTCACTTTATAAAAGTCGTTGGGGTTGGTGTTCACCACCAGCGATGATTGCACGGTGTTGATGTTGGTCATGCCGAACAACAGTTTCGGGCTGGCACCAAAGGTCCAATTGCCGCTGGTCACTGCCGCATGCAGCGCAAACTCTCGATACCACGATGCATTCAATCCAAAATTGCCCACCTGCAGGTTCTGTCCCAAGTAGTAGCCATTGCCATACCACAACAACTTGAAGGTATTGTCCGGGTAGCTGAATTGGAAATCGGCCTTATCGTTGATGGAGAAGCCGAACGAGTAGTTTTCTTTGGCAACATTTATGGAGAATAGGGGCACCGAGATGCCCGCAGTTACGTAGTTGATTGGTTTCAACTGGTTGAAGATTGCACCCATGTTTACCGACTTCTGGGAGTCGTTCGGCGATTTGAAGACGTCGTGATAGGTGAAGCCGGAGTTATAGATGTAGAAAGATGCGCCCGACAGGCCGGGCAGACCAATGGAAACTGCTGCATCAGGCTGGTTGGTGGGGCAAAACCATTGCGATTGTTGCAACTGCGGCATGAATTTCAGGGTATAGTTGTCTTGACCCATCACTGCAAACGGCATCAACAAACCCAATATATAGAGTGCTTTTTTCATGGCGGTATGGTGTTACAGGCTATAGTTGAGGGTGAAACGGAAGGCCGATTTTACGCTGAGGTGGTCGGTGGCGTGTAGTTGCACATTGCCGGTGCCCGAGGTGAGCAGGTTACCCCGCACCAAGCCGTGCCTCACGCGGCTGGCTATGGCCATGTAGCGCGCATGCTCATAAATGAAGTTGGTGGTCTGGGAGGTGCTGTCGCTCACAATGCCGTAGCCGTTCACTACGGCCGGCGGTATCAGGCTGCTGCTGGGCGTTACCAACGAGTCCAACACAACGTAGTTGCTGTCTACGAAGTAGAGCTGCACTTGCGCATAAACCGGGAATGCATTGGTGACCTGCACCGCAAACTGAGCCTTGGTGAGTAGTGCGGTATCGGGCGGCATTTGCAGCTTGATGGTATCCTGCAATGCAAGTTGGATGATTTGGAAGCAGGCCGGCAATACGGCATTCACCGTGAAGCTTATCGTGCTCGTATCGGTCACAAAGCTATACAGGCTCCCGCTACCCGGATTCAAAGATACGTGGCCGTTGAACACCACATAGCTGGGCATGGGGTTGAGCAGGTTGCGGATATTGCTGTTGGTGCTGTCTATCGAATAGATGCTCTGCATGGGTGCCTGCCCTATAAGGCTATCTCCCAAAATGGTCAGCCCGGGCAGCACCACCGTGTCGATGCTGCCGGTGGGCGATACGGCATAGATGCTGTCTAACGACAACCCCAGCTTCGCGCCGAATGAATTTGCAAACTGAAGATGGAGCTGCGGGTTTTGTAGGCGGATGTTGGCATTCAATGCCTTGTTCATCACGCCAATCTTGACCGTGTCGTCGGGGAAGGGTACGGATACTGTGCCTAAAATGCCGTCCAAGAACTTGAATTGCAGGCTGGTCAAATCGAGTGCAAGCGACAGGCTGTTGGAGGGGCCTATGGGTTGGCCCGTGCCAGTGAGGGTGTAGTACACTTTATATGACATGTAATTGGACACGATGCCGCCATTGGTCAAGTCCAAAGTATAGCCGGTCAGGTCGGCATAGGCATCGGCAGCCGTGGAGGGGTAGGTGATGCCCAAGTTGATGGACAACGACGTGCCGCCGTTCACGATGTTGGGGAATACGACCCTGATGGATACGTTTTGGTTGTAGGTAGATGTCATGCCCACATGAATGGTGCCGCCCTTTAAGCCCAAGTGCCGCAACTGGTCGCCCGCAGGGTCGGTGTAGTTGAAGGCCAACGCATTCGAATCGCTCACCGTGCCTCCCAGCGCCAAGCCCGAAATGGGGTTGGTAAGCGAGAACGACGGTGGCGTGAAATGCTGGTCGGGCGTGCTGATGAACTGCGATGCAGAGAAAGAATATGGTGCGCCCGAATAGTTTAGGGTGAGCAGGCCCGAACTCGGGTCGGTAGTTATGAGGGTATTGCCGTTCAACATGTTCTGCATCGTCAATCGCGACGATATGAATGGCAATGCCCAGTCGGGCGTCCAGTTGGTATAAACGATGTTCTTGAAGTTGAAGTCGTTTTTCTTGATGCAGCCCTGCACAAACAGGGCTGTCGACAAGACGATGAGGCAAATGCGTTTCATAAGGTTGTTTTTTTCCTGCAACACGGTGTCCACGCGTTAAAAAGGCAATTTGGGCATTCGTGTTTATTGCAAGGTAAAGTTAAAAGTATATTGCCGGTTATCA
>CAIVHI010000063.1 GCA_903905685.1 uncultured Bacteroidota bacterium
CCTACCGGCACATCGGGCATTTACAAGGGCACAGCACCCGTTACCAACTATTATGAAAGCGACGGAGTGAATTTCGTATTTGGGCCATATTCCAAACAAGTGGAAAAAATCACGAAAAAGCCGGTAGCGCAATACCATATCAACCCGTCGGCCAATTTCCCGGTAAAATACAAGCATGAGGAAATATCGTTTTTCAAACCGGCGGTAATCAACAGGCCCGAGAAGGATGGTGCATTCATGACGGATGCGATTGCTACAGGCACAAAGCCGGTAGCACAAAAACCCCAACCGGTCAACAGCTCGCAGGGCAGGTTGACGCCGCCCTTCAAGAGTGAGGCTCCGCACAAACCTGCACCAACCGCTTTCCCGGTTGTAAACGAAAAACCGGCGAGCACCAAGGGCAAGGCGGCACCGCAAACACCCGATGGTGTGGACTATGAATGGCAGAACCGCGAGCACGAAAAACAGCCCGACAGTATAGACCACTTCATAGCACCGAAAGTACACCCCGACCATGGGCCGGTACAGATAGCCGACCCGATACCGAGGCCGAAAGACACCAAAAAGCTGCCGGCACAAGGCGTGCAAGGCGGCGACCCCGTGAAACCTGAAGACCAAAGAATCAAGAAATAACCCTTTTCAGGACTATTTCCCCATGAACACCGGCTTGCGCTTTTCGAGGAAAGCCGCCACGCCCTCGGCAAAGTCGTGGGTGGCGCCTGCTTCCATTTGCAACTGTTTTTCGTAGGTGAGCTGTTGTTCCAAGGTATTGTTCATGGATGCGTTGAGGAGACGCTTGGTGAGGCCGAGGCCCTTGGTCGGCATAGCGGCCAAAGATTCCGCCAACTTACGGTATTCCGATGCGAATGCCGTATCGGGAATGCACTTGTAAATCATCCCCATTGCCACCGCATCTGCCGCCATCACCTTGTCGGCGGTCATCATGAGTGCAGCCGCCCGTTGCATACCTACCAAACGCGGCAGGAAGTAAGTGCCACCACTATCGGGTATCAACCCTATCTTACTGAATGCTTGAATAAAGGAGGCACTCTCTGCCGCAATCACGATGTCGCAAGCCAAGGCAATGTTGGCACCGGCCCCTGCGGCCACACCGTTTACGGCCGCAATGACGGGCTTTTCCAATTGGCGAATCCTGACTATCGCCGCATTGTATTGCTCCCGCACAATCACTTCCAGTTGTTCGGGCGTGGGTTTCACCGCATCTGCCAAGTCCTGACCCGAGCAAAAGCCCTTACCGGCCCCCGTAATGCACACTGCCCTAACGGCATCATCGTCGCGGCACACATCCAAATACTTTTGGAATGCCAAGGCCATTTCGCGGTTGTAGCTATTGTACTTTTCGGGACGATTCAGGGTAATGTATCCTACACCGTTTTCAATGTTGAACAAGATGGTTTCCATAAAGCAAATGTAAGATTTTATTGCCCCCGAGATATCCTCGGTCCATTCCGCTTCAAAGCCAATCGCCCCATTTTGGGTGGAGGTCGTTGAGGATGATGCGGACCGCATCTGCGGTCTCCCAGTATACACAGCACAAAAACGCGGCATAAACGGGCACTGCAACCAGCATAAACAGGCCGCTTTGCAGTGCAGCGGCCATGATGAACGCCACTATCGCCAACACAGTTGCTGCACATTGCAGAACACCCTGCATATTGTACTCCATGTAAAAGCGCCCCAGCCCGAAAAGGCCGCCAAAGCAGGGCACACTCAATAACGCCGCCCTGGTCCTATCGGTCTTGTATTCAAACTTATGGTAGTGTTCATCGTGGCTGCTCAAGAAATTCCTAATCTTGGTTTTAATGTGGTGCCAACCGCTTTCCCCATCGGGAGCAGTGCCGTAATTGTTGCCTTCCGTAGGTGCATGAATAGGGAAGGCTGCCCTGCATTGCACGCAGCACCCGACCGTCAAAAAGAGGACCACAAAAAACACAACAACCACTCTTTGCATCAATCCATTAGGTTTTTTTGCAAATTTACAGAATTGGCAGCAAAAATCAGGCCGCATCGTTTACGCCCGCTCCATCCCGCTGCCACATGGGTCAAGGCATGGACCACTTCACTTGTTCATGAACGGGAACATTGCCGCTCCCTTCTCGCGCAGGTGCTTAGACTGCCCAATAGGCGCTTCCAACTCATCGCCGGCTATAGCCTCCATAGCCTCAGCAAGAAATTCCGCTACCGGAATACCGCCATGGCTCTCCTTTTTGTCTGTCCTACGCTGGTACCCCAACTCGGTATCTGTTGACGGAGGGGCAATCTCGAACACCTTGACGCCGGTATTCCGCAATTGATACCTCCACGACATGGTTAACGAATGGAGGGCAGCCTTCGTGGCACAGTACACGGGCATGAACGCAATAGGCACGAATGCCAGACCTGAAGATATATTGATAAGGGCGGCGTGCGCACGCCCGGCCAAATGAGGCACCAACAGGGAGCCTAAATGTATAGGTGCAGTAAGGTTGGTCTCGATTTCAGACATGACTGCCGCCAAGTCAACAGGCTTCGTGAGGTCGGTTACCAATTGGATTCCCGCGTTGTTGATGACGACGTTCAATTCGGGATATGTCGAGATGACCCGTGCTGCCAAATCGACCCGCTGGGCGGCATCGGCAATGTCGCAAACCTCGGTTGCCATTCCCGGAAATTCGCGCTTCATGGCATCCAAGCGGTCGCATCGGCGGCCTACTGCAATTACGCGGTTGCCGCGGTTGTGAAATTCGGCTGCAAATGCATAGCCGATGCCTGATGTGGCCCCCGTTATCAAAATCGTATTTCCCGTAGTATTCATAGTTGGCATGGTTAAGGCAGCATGCAAAGGTAATGACATTGAAACGAGCTTGGCCGCATGGGATTATGGCCGAACCTGGATGGTAATGGGCACCGTTTTGCAGGTGCACGACACGCTTCTAGATACACCTGTCGAATAAAACCCTGGGGAACCCGGGTAAGCGGGCCATCCAAACGTGAAAATGAGTGCCGCACTTGCCCAATCGCCATCGAATCGATTATGAATCGACAATTAATGTATTGCTACCGTTTTTAAGGTTTTCGAAAAAATGCATGGATGGCATTGCCATACAAACCGCAACCAAAATAAATAATATAAAACTATATTTGTAAACACGTGAAAAAAAGTTTTTCCTTTTCATAAATACTTCCCAACTTTATGAAACTTACCCTACCCGCTATTTCTATTTTTTTCTAACTCCAAAATGCATTTTTATGAAAAAAATTACACTTGCAATCAGCGCAATCGGGCTGATGTTCTGTACCTCCATCGGCTCTGCAAATGCGCAGCGGATGGCCGTGACCTTGGCGGGTAGTACCACCATAGGCTTCAATGGCGAAAACGTAGCTTCGCGTTGGGCACAACTCGCCGGCCCCAAAGACGTTTGCGTTGACCCCGCAGGCAATGTCTACTTTATAGACCGCGGCAATGCACGTATCCGTATGATCTCCGCCTTGCGTGGCACCATCTCCACTTATGCGGGCGGCGGCACGTCCACAGCATCGGGCATAGCGGCAACAACGGCACAAATAGACCCCAACTACATGACGATGGACCCCATGGGGAACATCTTTTTCACCAACGGCTACCGCGTGAGCCGCATTGATGCCGCCACCGGCATCATCACCCATGTTGCGGGCACCGGTTCTGCAGGCTATACCGGCGACGGCGCAGCCGCATCTGCAGCCACCCTCAACGCTCCACAAGGCATTTGTATAGATGCATCGGGCAATCTGTATGTGGCCGACCGCATGAACAATGCCATTCGCGAAATTGCCGCAGGCACGGGCATCATCTCCACATTTGCAGGAACAGGCACTTCGGGCTACACCGGTAATGGCGGGGCTGCAACGGCCGCCATGCTGAACGAACCCGCCACCATTGCAGTTGACGCCGGTGGCAACGTCTATTTCTCCGACCAAGAACCCGACTATCCCACGGGCTTCGATTATTCGGTGATTCGCGTGGTTAATGGCTCTACGGGCATCATCTCCACAATAGCCGGCAATACAGGCAGTAGCGCGGCGGCTGTTTATGGCGTGCCCGATACGGCTACCTTGCTGGGCACTATTACGGGCCTTACTGTTGACGGATACGGACAAGTATATTGCTGCGAAATGAGCTGCTCTTGCCGCGAGTTGAACATCACCAACGACTCTTCTTCGCTCGTGGGTGGCAACTTCTACGCCCAAAGCTTTACCGATTACATCAACTCCTATTCTGCCGACATGTACATCCCCTACGGCGTAGCGATAGATGCCATGGGCTCGGTCTATATAGCCGACAGCGGCAACAACCGCGTACGGAAGCTGGTGCAAATCACCCACACTCCCACCTTCCTTACCGGTGAAGGCCAATCCATCGAAATCTGCGGTACTACAGGCTTCAACCTCGACACCACCCTCGCCATTACCGATTTGGACTCTGCCCAAACCGAAACTTGGTCTATCGTGAGTGCACCCGCAGGCGGTACACTGTCGGGCCTACCCTACAGCACCCCCAATACGGGTATCTCGCACCCCACGTTCCCCGCATCTGCATTATACACACCTTCACCCGCCTTCACCGGTGCCGACTCTTTCCAAGTCAAGGTAAGCGACGGTACCAACTCCGATGTGGTGACCGTATATGTAGGCATGACCCCCGGCTGCCCAATGGCTGTAAAGTCACTTGCCAACACGGCCAAGGGCTTGGACATCTATCCTAACCCCGCCGCCAATACCCTGAACGTCAACTTGAATTCAGGCACGGCCAATGCGGTACAATTCACCATCTCCGATGTCACCAACCGTATATTGGCAACCACCACCCTCACCGGTAGTGCAGGCCACATCAGCGGCACTATAAATATCGCATCTTATCCCGCAGGCGTATACTTCCTGACGGCTCAAGGCGGCGAGACCGTGAAGTTTGTAAAGGAGTAATTTCGCAATCCCATTTTCATGCAGAATGCCCCCGATTTGGGGGCATTCCTGTTTTTGGGGGGAAGGCAGAAAATCCCGATTCCGGGGCTTGTAACGTATCGGCATGGATTGGCTTGACAACTCTGCTCTTCTTGAAAGCATCGGATTACACCCAAACCAAACACATTACCACCAATTGGAGCATTACGGTAAATAGGGGCTTATCGGTAACCTTCACGGCTTTCCGATATTCATGACGTCGCTAATGAACTTATTCCCCTACAACCTCCACCTTCACGGTGCTTGCACCCGCAGGTGTGGATACTTCCAAAAGATAGATGCCGGGGGCGACATCGGTGGCGATGGTCGTCCATTGATTGGCCGGGGCGCGGAGCACTTTTAGGGGACGACCGGCTACATCACGGAGCACTACCGCCACTTCATTGCCAAGGGTGGTCTCGGCACGAAATTGGAAGTGGTTGGTGCAGGGGTTGGGATAGACGCTCACCGTGGGCCTCAGGGTGGGCACTGTGGCAACTGCCAAATTACGAGTCACTTTGCGCAGGCGTTGGTTCTGCTCGTCGGCAATGTAGAGGTTGCCGGCGGGGTCAGTTGCGGCGCCGGCGGGGGTGTGTAGCAAGGCCGTAACAGCGGGGCCGCCATCTCCGCTGAAGCCCGGCCAGCCGGTGCCGGCATAGGTATAGATAGTGCCCGACACGTCTACCAACCGTATGTTGTCGTTGCGTTTGTCGGTGATGTACATATTGCCGAGGAAGTCGAGACAAACGCCAACGGGCTGCCCCAAGGAGCCGGCGGTTGCAGGCCCGGTATCTCCCGAATAGCCCGTGAAGCCGTTGCCGGCAACGGTAGTTACGATACCGGCGTGGTCTATTTTCCGTACCCTGAAATTGTAAGTGTCGCTGAACAGCACATTGCCCGCAACATCTACGGCAATACCCGAAGGGTAATGCAACTGCGCCGTTGTAGCCATGATGCTATCGCCATTGTAGCCTGCACTACCGGTGCCGGCTATCGTTGTGATAACGCCTGAGGTGTCGATTTTCCGCACCCGGTGGTTGCCGTAGTCGCAAATGTAAAGCGCACCTGCACTGTCGGTGGCCAAGCCGGCGGGGTGGCACACGGCGGCCGCCGTTGCCGGGCCGCCATCGCCTGAGACAGCACAAAGCCCGGTGCCGCAAATGGTCGTGATGGTTCCCGTGGGGTCCACTTTGCGGATGACCGAGGAGCCTGCATCGGCAATGAATACGTTGCCTAAAAGGTCGGCGGCTACACCGGCGGGGGTGTTGAGCGATGCAGCAGTGGCCGGGCCGCCATCGCCCAAGGTACCTTGCAGACCGTTGCCGGCATACAGGGATATTTTTCCCGTCAGGTCTATTTTGCGCACCGCAAAGTTGCCTTGGTCGCTGATGTATAGATTACCCACGGCATCGGCCGCCACATTGGCCGGGGTAAAGAGTTGTGCCGCACTGGCCATGCCACCATTGCCGATTCCCGCTTGCGACCCACCCGCGAAGGTGTTTATGGTGCTATCCGGGTTGATGACGCGAATGCGGTTGTTGCCCATATCGGCAAAGTAGGTGCCGGAGCCTGTGCCGGCAATGATGCCGCCGGGATTATTGATGGCTGCAGCGGTAGCCGGGCCACCATCGCCCGAAAAGCCATCGGTGCCATTGCCGGCTATAATTACCGGAGCCCCCCCGCTCCACGGCAACATGCCCACCGCCATATTGCCGCGGTCGGTATAATACACATTGCCCGATTCGTCGGCCGACAACATATAGGGACTGAAGAAGGGATTGGCGGCATTGGAGAGTTTGGTGGAAATGACCCCGGCAGGATTCACCACACGTATGCAGAAGTTGTAGCAGTCGGCTATGTAGATATAGCCGCTCACCGCAATGGCATAGCTGGGGCTGTAGAGGCTGGCGGCAGTCGCCGCCCCCCCGTCTCCCGTATAGCCGGGAGCGTGGTTGCCGGCAACGGTATGTATGTTGCCATCGGTGGTGATGCGCCTAATGCAGTTGTTCTGGCGGTCGGCTATGAGCAGGTTGCCATAGCTGTCGAAGCTGATACCTACGGGAAAGTTGAGTTGTGCGGCAGTGGCAGGGCCACCATCGCCCGAGAAGCCCGCGGTAGCATTGCCGGCCACGGTGGAAATGATGCCTCCGGTGTCAATCTTACGGATGACGTTGTTGCCGGCATCTGCAATGTATACATTGCCGGCAGGGTCGGCAGCCACGCAGGCGGGGTAAAAGATGAGGGCGGCCGAGGCGGGGCCGCCATCGCCGGCATAACCGTTCTGACCCGTGCCGCAAATTTTCACTACGGTTCCCGAAGGGGTGATGCTGCGCACCACATTATTGCCGGCATCGGCCACAATGAGGTTGCCGAGGCGGTCGAAAGCGATGCTTTGGGGATTCAAAAACTCGGCTGCCGTTGCAGGCCCTCCATCGCCATAGTAGCCCGAAAAACCATTGCCACATGCGGTGGTGATGGTTTGGGCATGGGAACACCAGCAGACCAACATGGACGAAAGCCCCACAAACAACCTTTTAATCTGCCCCATAACGCCGCTTTTTTGAGTAAATTTATATACTTCCAAAACAAGTTGCAAAACAAATTAAGGCGGCAGATAAGTGCCTGCCGGCGTGTATAACCGAAGATTAAAACAACCTTTTGTTTTTCTTGATGGTGGCTAAATATTCCACCAAGTCTTTCGACGGCTTGAAACGCAGCAATAGGGCTGCATACACGGCCAATCCGGCAATGGAACGCACAGCAGTATCTACCAGCGCATTCCAACAGTAGGGCGGCATCATGGCCACTGCATAGGCCGCCGCGCCACTGGCCAAAATGACGACGGTATCTTTGGAAAACGGCTGTATGTCGAGCTTCTTCCATACAAACACATACTTCACGGAGTTGAACACCACATAGGCCGAGGTTGTGCTCCAAGCCGCACCCACCACGCCGTAATGTGGCACCAAGAACCGTATGAGCCCGTAAAGAACCACTATGAGTACCAACGAGAGGTAGAAATTGAACTTGTAATAGTTGGTGATGGATAACACTTGGTCGTTCATGCCGGTGGCTATATCGAACACGCGGCCCACCAACAGGATTTGGAACAACGGCACGATGTCGGCATAACCA
>CAIVHI010000064.1 GCA_903905685.1 uncultured Bacteroidota bacterium
CAAACCAACCAGATAGTGCTGCTCAATGCAAGCGACCCTACGAAGTCGGTGCTCCGTGGGCAGTTTGAATATCTTGAAGACAAGGATATGCTGCTGTTTGTGGGTACGCCTTGGGTGGTGTCTATGGAGGAGATTGCAGAAAAAGGACTTACCCTCGACGATTTTGCCAAGCATGACTCTCTTGCCGACCAGCTCAACATCTTGAAGGCCCAAGAATTGGCCACCAACGATGTGAAGCAGATGTTGCAGTTGGTGAATGAACAGAAAAAAGCCATCAAGTACAGCGAGCATTTGTGGAAGTTTGCCCTCGAAGGCAATGGTGACGGTATATGGCAATATGATATGAAGAGTGGGGAAGGCCTCTACTTCCCACCCTACAAAAAGGCATTGGGGTACTCCATTGATGAAGAATTTGGGTATAAAGATTGGAGGGCAAGCATTCACGAGGAGGACGAAGAAAAAATTAATACCGCGTTCGAGAAATATCTGCATGGCGAAACCCGCCAATTTATTATTGAGCACCGGCTGAAACACAAATCGGGTAGCTATAAGTATTTTATTGCCCGCGGCATTATTGTTGACTGGGATGAAAAGGGTGCGCCCAAAATGGTGATCGGCACCATCAACGATATTGATCAGCAAAAGCAATTGGAGCTTCGCTTGAAGGAAACGGCCAATCGACTTTCCTACCTCATAGAAAACCTGCACTCCGGGGTAATCGTTGAAAGTAAAGACCGTAAAGTCATTTTGGTGAATGAACAATTTTGCCGGTTGTTCGGTATTGCCGATGCTCCAAGTGCACTTATGGGTGTGGATTTTGCCAGTCTTGCTGCCCGGGAGAGTAGCCTATTTGCCAATCCCGAAAAATTCAGTGCCCGACTGGAGGAGCTATCGGCACAAAAGACAGTCGTGTCTCATGAGATTTTGGAACTTGCAGATGGACGTTATTTCTCCCGAGACTATGTGCCGATATTTTTGGACGGCAACTATGAGGGGCAATTATGGAACTTTGAAGACGTTACCGAAAAATTGGTGTCTGAAATCAAACTCGAGAAGCAGCGGACTTTTTACGAGAACGTCCTTAACAATATTCCCGAGGACATCGTCATTTACAGTCCACAGCACGAGTACCTCTACATCAACCCTACTGCCATTCCCGATGCCGAGTTCAGGCGGTGGATGACCGGGAAAAGGGATGAGGACTACTGTACCTACAAAAACCGGCCGTTGTCGTTGGCCCAAGAGCGCAGGGAGCGTTTCAACAGCGTATTGGAGACCAAAAAACTGTTATTCTGGGAAGAAAAGATTTTCATGCCCGATGGCTCTACGGAGTATCATATCAGGAACCTATATCCTGTGGTAGACGAATCGAACGCGGTGCGTCAGGTTATAGGCTTTGGTTTGAACATCACCGACCGAAAGAAGATTGAGGAACAGTTGGAAATCAATGAAAAACGCTACCGCGATTTATTCAACTATAGTCAGGCGTTTATCTGTACCCACGACTTGAAGGGGAAGTTGCTGACCGCCAACCCGGCATTGTGCGAAAAATTGGGCTTGAACCCAGCCGAAGTCTTGGGGCGCAACATCATAGAATTCATTCCGAAGAACGACTTGAAGAACTTCCAATCGGAATACATAGACCGGGTAATAGAAACCGGCAATGCCAAGGGCGTTTTCAGGCTCGTGGGGCGAACCGATAAGAAATCGTTCCTGCTCTATCAAAATTTCAAGGTGGAGGAAGAAAGCTCCGAGCCTTACATCATCAGTTTTTCGCAAGACATCACGGAACGGATTTGGGCTGAGAAGGAATTGCGGAAGGCCAAACAGCTTACCGAAGAGTCGTCGAAAGCCAAAGAATTGTTCTTGGCCAATATGAGCCACGAAATTCGCACCCCTATGAGCGGCATCCTCGGCATCGCGAAGCTGTTGTCGAAAACCCGCCTCGATGAGCAGCAGACCCAGTACATCAACCTCGTCATGGCCTCGGCCAACAGTTTGCTGGCCATTGTGAACGACGTGCTCGATATTGAGAAAATCGCATCGGGTAAGTTTGAGTTGGAACAAATACCGTTCAAACTGGAAGAAAAAGTGAGCACCACCGTTCAGTCGTTCCAGTTCAAAGCTGAAGAAAAGAACATCATGCTCACGTTTAAAAGCAACGTGGCCGACGACCTCGTCGTGATGGGCGATTCTTCAAGGCTCGGTCAGATTTTGAACAACCTGATCAGCAATGCCCTGAAATTCACCTCCAACGGGGAGATTTTCATCAGCATTTCCTATGCACGCCACGAGTATAAAAACGTAGTTATAGAGTTTGAGGTAAGGGATACCGGTTTGGGCATAAAGCCCGACAAATTGGCCGACATCTTCAAGCCGTTCATGCAGGCTTCCAGCGATACCTCGCGTAAATTTGGCGGCACAGGTCTTGGTTTGTCCATTTGCAAGGAACTCATTGAAATGCAGGGCGGCAAAATTACGGTGGAGAGCGAGATGGGCGTGGGTACCTGCTTCACGTTCTACATTCCGTATGCGAAGGGCGATGCATCGATGCTGGTTAAAGAACAAGGTGACTTCGACTTCAGCTCCATCAGCTCGTTGAAGATATTGGTGGCGGAAGATTACGAGTTGAACCAATTCCTGATCAAACACATTTTGGATGCTTGGGGTTGCGAAATCCTCATTGTAAATAATGGACGTGAGGCGGTGGAACAGGTAGCGGAACAGGATTTCGATTTGATTCTCATGGATATCCACATGCCGGAGATGGATGGTATAACGGCTACCCGTAAAATTAGGGCCATGGATGACCCGCAAAAGTCGCAAACGCCCATCATTGCCCTTACCGCCAATGCCTTGCGCGGAGACCACCTCAATTATATGCAGGCTGGCATCAACGAGTGCGTCACCAAGCCTTATACCGAGGAAAAGCTGTTCAACATGATCGTAAAAATCATGCAGCCCGTTTTGAACCGCAAAGCCCAGGCCCCGGTTCTGCAAATACAAACCGAAGTGAAGGAGCCGCCCAAGCAGCCCGACCGGTTTATTGCCCAGAGCAACAAGCTCTACGACCTATCGTTCATCAACGAATTCGCGAAAGGAGATTCTTCATTCGTCAAGAAAATGGTCACTATTTTCGTTGATACCATGTCTACCGAGTTGCAACACCTGATAAAGGCGGCCGAGGAAAAACAGTATGATAAAATGTCGAAGATTGCGCACAAGATGAAGTCGGCCATAGATGGCTTGGGCATCATGTCTTTGAAGCAAGTGATTCGCGATTTGGAAACCACCGACTATAAATCGGGCAACAACGGCGACCCCAACGAAGTGATAGCCCACATCAAGGAAGTGCTGGATGAAGCCTGTGGGCAATTGAAGGACATATTTTATGTGGAAGTGGCCAAGTAGGGTGGGTGACTGGAATGAATGGGTAAAATTGAAGTTCTAGATGTCGATAGCGGATAAAATCAAGTCGAACCCGGCCCTAAAGAAATGGGTGCATTGGATGTTGGTGCCCACCGGTGAGGCGCGGCCCCGGGTATGGGTAAAACTGTTCGTGAACCGATTCATCCACAAGCGGCACAAAGGGTCGGTCATCCGCCGCCGAACGAGAATAGATGTGTTGCCCTTCAATGCGTTCGAATTGGGGGCAAATTCCATTATCGAAGACTTTTGCACCATCAACAACGGGGTGGGTGCCGTGAAGATCGGCGACAACACCTTGATAGGCATGAGCAACGTCATTATAGGTCCGGTCAATATCGGCCACAATGTCATATTCGCCCAAAACATTGTGGCGAGCGGCCTGAACCATGAATATCGAGACCCTGATGTCCCTATAAGGTTTCAACCCGTTACCACTGCAACGATAACCGTTGAAGACGACTGCTGGATAGCTGCAAACACCGTGCTCACCGCAGGCATCACTATCGGCAAGCACTCCGTGATAGGTGCCGGCTCTGTGGTAACCAAGGACATTCCCCCATATTCCGTCGCAGTGGGCAATCCCGCCAAGGTATTGAAGCAATACGACCCGATAAAAAAGGAATGGCTGAAAGCAATATAGATTGATGCGGGTGCTTGTGGGCACTCCGATTTTGGGTGGCTATTTGTAAACAAGAGTCATAATGCGTAATTTGGCTTCTGGTTATGGCGTTACTTGAACGGTTAGACCATAATATGTTGTGCCTGCAACGTGGCACACATGCACACACCTACAGTACGTTATGATGCCCGACCCACTGGTTGCTGCAAGTTTGGAATATTGGCGTGAGCGCCTCAGGGAGGCCGAAGGGCTCCAGCTTGGGCATTACCCGGAAAGCGGCGGCTCGGTTGCTACGGTGGATATCGCATTTCCTGCAAACGATTTGATGGTGCTCGCCACATCGTTGCGGTGCCGGGTTCAGGAGGTGCTTCTTGCGGCAGTGCAGACGTTTGTTTTGCGCCGTTGGCAGCAAAACGATTTTTTTGTTGCTGAATGGATAACTCAGTGCAGCAACACCGAGACTGAATTTCGATTGTTGCGTTGTTCACTTTTTGAAGACTTGCGGTTTAGGACCCTGGTGCAAGGCGTTGCCAACGAATGCTCCATTTCGCAGTCTTTCCCGCTCCCTGCCGATAAATTGGAAGCCCTTGCGTGTGAACCTGCCGAAGTTTGGGATTCGCGGAAGATTTTTCCTATTTGTTTCTCTTATTCAGAAGACGCGGCGAAGGCATTTTCGGACGAATTTGGTGATATTCCCAAGGGGTGCTTATTGATGTTCAACTTTCAGGCCGTAGACAATATGGTTGCCCTGTCGGTAGCCTATCCTGCGCGCGCATTTCAAGCCTGGGACGTGCAGAATTTTGCCGGCAATGTCGTTAATCTGCTGGAGGCAGCCATGCGGAACCCGCGTGCCCGTATTGGAGCACTGCCCATGTTGACCGAAACGGAGAAAAACCGCCTACTGTGGGATTTCAACAATACCCGTGTGGCAGGGCGGCATGAAGCCACAGTCGTCGCGTTTTTCGAGGAGCAGGCTCGTCTTCATCCGCTTGGTATTGCGTTGCACCATAAAGATGACACCTTAACCTATGCAGGCCTTTTGAAAAAGGTGGACTGTTTGGCGGCGTTCTTGGTTGCCGAGGGCATACTGCCCGAAGAACGGGTGGGGCTGTTGGTGAATAGAGGCTTCGATATGATAACCGGTATGTTGGCCATCATGAAGGCCGGAGCCACCTATGTGCCCATAGACCCCCAATATCCGCCCGACCGTCGAACCTATATCATCACGAATAGCGGTATCACCACGGTATTGACCGATGTGCCGGCAGTGGCGGTGGTAGGTCAGGAACATATTGCATTTGTAGTTATCGGAGACGTGCTCCGTGCAGAAGCGGGTGCGCCGGTCGAAAATCGGTCGCATCCCGACGGCAGCGCCTACATCATCTATACCTCAGGGTCAACCGGGCGCCCCAAGGGCGTGATGGTGCGGCACCACTCCGTGGTAAACTTGGTGACCTGGGTAAACAATACCTACAAAGTCTCGAAGTCTGACCGGATACTCTTCGTTACATCTATGTGTTTCGACCTTTCGGTTTACGATATTTTTGGCATGCTGGCGGCGGGCGGAACGGTAGTGATAGCGGGTGAGCAAGACGTTTACGACGTAGCACGCCTTGCCGTGTTGCTCGATACCTATCAAATTACGTTCTGGGATTCGGTCCCTACTACGTTCGACTACATGCTGCGCTCCTTGGAGGCACGGCAGGCACCCCAGGTGCTGCCATCGCTAAGGGTAGTGTTTCTGAGTGGCGATTGGGTGCCGGTGGCCATTGCCCGCCGGGCGTTGCCTATATTTCCTGCAGCCAGCGTCGTCAGCTTGGGCGGAGCCACCGAGGCTACAGTATGGTCCAATTTCTTCCCTATCGATCCTGCCATCGATTATGCGGTGAGCATTCCTTATGGCAAGCCTATCGACAACAATACGTTTTACATCCTCAACGCCTATCTCCAACCGGTGCCGCAAGGCTTGGAAGGAGACCTCTATATTGGGGGAGTAGGGGTGGCCGACGGTTATGCCAACGAGCGGGAGAAAACTGCGGCGGCTTTCCTGCCCGACCCATTTTTCAAGGATATGGGTGGCCGTATGTACAGCACCGGCGACTTAGGCCGAATGCTGCCCGACGGAAACATGGAATTCCTCGGTCGGCGCGATAGTCAGGTAAAAATCAGGGGGTTCAGGGTGGAGTTGGGGGAGATTGAGGCAGTCGCGGCCCAATGCGCTGCCGTTGAAGCCGTAGCGGTAACCGCTACGAAAGACGCGGCTGGCATTAACCGTTTGCTGGGCTATGTGGTTGCCGGCCGGGGATTTGAAAAGGGGGCCCTTATTGCAACACTTCGAGAGCACTTGCCCGAATATATGGTGCCGACGGTATGGACGGTGATTGCCAAAATACCGCTCTCTGCCAATGGTAAGGTAGACCGAAAGGCATTGCCCGTACCCGACGCAGTTGCCGATGATGCCACCGATGCGGCGGCAACCGAAACCGAAGGCAAATTGGCGGCCATTTGGCAGCAGGTATTGGGCGTGGCCAAAGTGCGCCCATCCGACAATTTTTTCGATCTTGGCGGGCAGAGCCTTTTGGCCGTGTTGCTTACGTCGGCTACTGAGGCGGCCTTCGGCGGTCAATACAATATCTATACGTTGTTCAAATACCCCACGGTACGCACGTTTGGCACCCATATCGAAGCCGGCCTGGCAGGTGGCAGGGTGTGGGAGAGCTTGGTGCCGGTGCGAGATACGGGTAGCCGGAGGCCGCTTTACGTGGTGCATGGCGATGGTTTTAACGTAATGAATTTTAATAGTCTGGCCGAAAACCTGAATTCCGACCAGCCCGTATACTCCCTGCAACCCCGCGGCTTGGTTACCAATGCCGAGCCGCTAGACGATATGCTGGCAATTGCGCGGCATTATGTTGCCGAGATGACGGCCCACGACCCTAACGGGCCATATGCCATTGCCGGCTATTCGTTTGGGGGCTATGTGGTGGTCGAGATGCTACGGCTGTTGCAGGCCCAGGGGAAGAAGGTGAGCCTTGTTGGGATATTCGATACCGATGCACAAAATATAGAAAACAAAGCTCACGGTCTGGTACGCTTACCTCGACGCATTTTGCGCCAGTTTCCCAAATGGGCTTTTTACCTGCGCAGTTTTATGGCTAACCCCGCCGAGGCATGGGCATACCAAACCCTCATGGTAAGGCGGCGGCTTGCCGACGGCATGGTGCGCCTGGGGCTGCGCGCCCCCGAGGTGCAGCAACCACTTACCGGGAAAATGAAACGGATTGACGAAGGCTTGCGCAATGCATTCCTCAACTATAAAATGACTCCCATTGATGGGCACATTGTGCTGTTTAAGGCGAAGAAACGAATTTATTACGTAGACGATTTCAAAACATTGGGGTGGCCCAACTTTGCCCGAAAAGGCGTGCGGGTGATAGAGGTGCCCGGCGACCATAAAACCATGTTCCTGCCGCCAAACGTGGCCGAGCTGGGACGGGCACTGCAATTGATACTGGATGAAGCTGACAGCAATACCACCAAATACTAAAACAATCAGAACATGGACATCAGGCATATAGAGCAAAGCGACATCGCCTCCTGCGCGGCGGTATTTATGGCGGCTTACAACCGTATGCCATGGAATTATGAATGGACGCCCGATGCTGCAACCCGATACCTTACCGAGTACTTCACGGCGAAAGACTTTGTAGGCTTGGCCGCGTTTCACCAAGGCCGTCCTATTGGGGCAGTGTTTGCACACCGAAAAACTTGGTGGACTGGCGACCAACTTTATATCGATGAGGTTTTTGTAGATGCCGACTCGCAAGGAAAAGGGGTGGGCAATATGCTGCTGGAAGTTGCCGACCAATACTGCAGCCAACACGGCATTACCCGCATCACCCTCATGACCAATAGGTTTATGCCGGCTTTCAAGTTTTATCAGCGCAACGACTTCGTGAAAGCCGACCAATTTGCGCTATTGTTTAGGGAAGTGGAGTAGGGGGCTTGAATA
>CAIVHI010000065.1 GCA_903905685.1 uncultured Bacteroidota bacterium
ATTTCGTAGGGTTCCGGCGTTTCCAACACGTCCCGCAATTCCGAGCCCGTGGTGAGCATCACCACCCTTGGGTTGTTCTTTACCAGCAGGCACGATTTCCCTACAGACGCTGCAATTGCCGCCACTGCAGGCGTCATCCTTTTTCCCGCCCTTACCAAGGTTGCGCCCGCGGACTTGTCGGTGCCCTGTAGGTGTATATTCTGGCCCTGGGTAATGGGTCGTTGTGGGGCAATGGTTGCACGGCCGTTGTCCATCGTTATGTCCTCATACCTCACCACGGTGTCGAAGCCCTCCGGCATGGCCGCCCCGGTCATGATTTCTATGCACCCATTGGTGGTGTCGGTCCACGTTTGTGGTGCCAAACCGGCGGGTTGAATGCCCAAAATACGGAAGGTAGCCGTGCCTGTCTCCCAGTCGCGGTAGTTGATGGCTATGCCGTCCATCGTCACCCGGTTGTAGGGTGGGAGGTCGCGGTCGGCCACCAAATCCTCGGCCAGTTGCCGGTTGAATGCCAGCCTTAGCGGCACTTCTTCCGTTCCGAAATCCCTTTTCTCGCTCAATATGATTTGTTCCGCTTCGGCTACACTGATCATCAATGGGGTATTTTCCGTAAAGTTAATCTCGCCCGCCATTCACCGTACCAAAAAAAAACAAGGGCACCCGTTTCGGAATGCCCTTGTTGCAGTATATGGTATTTGTCCTGTTTATTTTTCTACCACAAACCTGATGACCGCATTGGCATCGCCGGCGGTTATTTTCAGGAAGTATACCCCTGCGGGCGTGTTGGCGGGTAGTGTCACCACTTGTTCCAACCTACCGTTAGGCGCAGGCACGGTTTCCGTTTTCATCATGCGGCCCACGGCATCGGTTATTTCCAAATCGGCATGGTCTTCAGCCAATCCGGCATTACCCCTCACCGTGAAGGTACCGCTATTGGGGTTGGGCACCAATAGCAAAGATTCGAAGCCGTTGGCAGTTTGCGTAACCGATTCGGGTGCAACCACCATCACCATCCAGCTGAAGCCCTTGATGCCCTCGCAGGCGCTACCGCTTCCGGTAGTCACCACACACGATACCGAGTCTTTATTCACCAAGCTATTGGTGATGTAGTACTTGTCGGTAGCCGCCGGCACTTCAATACCGTTTACATACCATTGGTAGTGTGGGTCCATTCCGGCATATTGCGTTACGGCTTCCAGCGTGTCGTTGGCACCCAAGGTGACCAACATGCCAGGCCAGCCCACGATGTTGACCACGATGATGGAGTCGACCCGTATTTTGGCCAGATCGAACGCCGTATTTGTGGGTACGAGACACCTGTAATTGGAAGTCATGGTGCACGATACCGAATCGCCATTGGTGGGCAAGTAGGAGAACGTGTTGGTATTGTCTCCCGCCACAATGCTGCCATTCTTTTTCCATACGAAGGTTGGAGCCCAACCGCCATTAGTTACATTGGCAACCACCGTAATGGGGTAGTTGAAACACACCGCAGGTGGCAGGATGAGTTGCACCCTAGGTGTATCGTAGGCTTCTACAGTGGCAGTATCTATTGCGAAAGCCGTGTCGGGCACAGGGCAAGGCGAACTGCTCACCATGCCGCAACGGATGATGTCGCCGTTAGACGGCATGTAGCTGAACGCGGTGGTGTCAGTTCCTACAGGCATCCAATTTACTGTCCACAAGTAGGTTGGCGTAGTTCCACCTTGAGTTGACGTCACCGAGTAGTGGTTGACTGCGCCATAGCACATCGTGTCGCCGAGGGCTGAAGTCAGCGTTACCGAAGGATGCGACAATGGGGTAACCGTCATTACGATTTGGTTGCTTGTGGCAGTGGCCGGGATGGCGCATACCGCATTGCTGGTGAGTATGCATTTAACGATATCGCCATTGTTGGGCGCATAGTTGAAGGAGCTACCGGAACCACCCATTACGATGCCGTTAACCAGCCATTCATATACCGGCGATGGTCCTCCGTTGGTAGGCGTGGCCACGTAGGTATCCGGATTTCCTTGGCACACCGTATCGCCATTCAATGCGAGTATGGAGTTGAGCGCGGTAAGAATAGGGTTGACCGAGAACGGACGTGTGATTTTGCAACCGGTGGAGGCCAATGTGTAAGTAATGGTAGTGGTTCCCGCAGTATTGCCGGTCACCACACCCGTTGAGCCCACCACCGATGCGATGGTGGATGACAAGCTGCTGAAAGTTCCGCCGGATACTGCATCAGTCAGCGTAACATTATAGCCTTGACATACAGAGTCGGGGCCGCCAATTGCGGGGGGCAACGGATTGACTGTGAAATTCTCCCAAACATAGCAACCTGTTGCCGTAAGTGTATACGTAACATTTAGGGTGCCCGATGTGATACCGGTAACCACACCTGTGGTCGTGCCCACCGTGGCCGTTGATGAAGACGTACCCGACCATGTTCCGCCGCCTGTAGCATCGGTTAGGGTAACTGTCGACATATCTGCACAAACCCCACTTGGACCACCTATCGCGGCGGGTAAAGGGTTAACGGTTACAATCTCGGTAGTGCTACAAGTGCCGAGTGCATACGTAATGACGGTGGTGCCGCCTGTTGGGGCCACGCCCGTAATCACGCCGGTAAACGAGTCGATGGTAGCTATACCTGGAGACCCGCTATACCATTTCCCGCCCGGTACAGCGTCGGTAAGTGTGGTGGTCAGCAACGGACAGACCGTAGCGATACCCGAAATGGGTGCCGGTGGCACTTCGATATGCAAGGGAGTTGCAATGTAGCAACCCGTGCCCGAGATGGTATAATATATGGTGTCTGTGCCCACGCCAAAACAATAGGCCAAGCCCGTGCCCGCACCAATGGTGCAAAGCGAGGTGTTGGTACTGGTCCAGTAGCCACCCGGCATAGCATCGGCGAGATTGGTGTAGGATGAATCGCAAACAGTTGTTACCCCGGCAATGGCAAACGGAACCGGATTAACCGTAAATCCTTGGGTAACGGCGCAACCCGTAACAGCGGCAGTGTAAGTTACCGTATGTAGACCTGCGGTAGAGCCGGCAGTTACGATACCCGTGGTTGCCCCAATTGTAGGCCCCGCGCCTGAGATGGACCAAGTGCCGCCGCCCGTAGCATCGGTCACCGTGGTTGAGTACCCGGTACAAACGGTGCTGTCTCCACTTATGGGAGCGGGTATGGGCAATACGGTAAGCGTCACAGTGGCAAAACACCCGGTACCCAACGTATAGGAAATGGTTGTGGTGCCTGCTGCAACTCCCGCAACGCCACCCGACGAAGTGCCGATGGTGGCCGTGCCCGGCAAAGTGCTGGACCATGTGCCGCCCAAAGTAGAGTCGGTCAATACCATGGTGCCATTGGCGCACACGGTATCAGGCCCCTGAATGGAAGCGGGTAGGGGATTGACGGTTTCGGTAAATGTGACATAGCACCCGGTAACGGGGAGCGTATATGTAATGGTACCCGAACCTAATGCTGCGCCGGTAACTACTCCGCTGGCCGGGCCAATAGGAATGGTGCCCGTAGCGGAAGAGCCCCAAGTGCCCGTGCCGGTAGCATCGGTCAATGTGGTCGTGCTACCGAAGCACACGGTATGAGAACCGGTAATTGCGGCCGGTAGCGGGTTGACCGTTACTACTGCCGTAGCAAAGCAGCCGGTGGTGCCGAGTGTGTAGCTGATGGTGGACGTGCCGGCACCGGCACCGGTAACAATACCCGTAGTGCTGCCTATTCCGGCTGCCGCTGTAGTTACGCTCGACCATGTTCCACCAGGTGTAGAGTCGGTAAGTGTGGTTGTAGAACCTTGGCACAATACTAAGGTGCCACTTATTGCAGACGCAGCAGGATTAACGGTAACCGTCACCGCATTGCTGCAACCGGTTGAAGTTTGAGTGAAAATAATGGTTGACGTGCCGGAGGCAACACCTGAAACAATACCGGATGCCGACCCAACGGTAGCTACCGATGGACTAATAGACGTCCATGTACCCGCACCTGCTGCACTGGCAAGGGTAGTGGTGGCACCAACGCAAACTGTGAGCGTGCCGGTAATAGTAGGCAAGGGATTTACCGTAACCACAGTAGTAGCTGAGCATCCACCGATAGTATACGAGATGATGGCTGTGCCCCCCAATGTACCGACACCGGTTACAACGCCTGTAGACGAAACGGTTGCGACACCCGTAGCACTGCTGCTCCAAGTTCCACCAGATGTGGCATCAAATAAAGTAGTAGTGCTGCCGGTGCATACAGAAGTGGTTCCCGTTATTGCGGGCGGAGCAGTACAGGCTACGGTAATGATAGCCTCACCGGCCGCGCAATTGTAGCCTTGGGTGTGTGTTACGCCTGTAGCGTACGTTGCATTCGTATAGGAAGAACCGCCGCCGCCGCCTGCTCCTTCAGAGCCCGCGCCGCCACCATAGTATCCGCCGCCGCCGCCGCCGCCGCCCAAACTGGCCGAGCACCCGCCGCCCGTGAGGTAGGAACCTGCCGAAGCGCCTGTGCCACAAGTGCATGCGGCACCGCCGGCAACTTGGGTACCGCCGCGTCCGCCCAATCCCAATCCGCAGATGTTGGAATTTCCAGCCGCGCCTGTTAGTCCGCCGCCGGCTCCGCCAACATCGCCATAACCTCCAAGGTAGGCAGCACAGAAGTCGCCGCCACCGCCACCGCCACCGCCTGCAACAACGAGTAAGGTGCCACTGGTAGCATCGGTAATGGTGGTTGCGCCACCACCACCTGCGTCGGGCCAAATAGTTGTCCATAACGACGACCCACCTCCGCCATATCCACCTGTGCCAGACGACGAAGCTCCCGTGTTGCCCACGTTGATATTTAAAGTGTGGCCCGGAGTGACTGTCAACGTTGCTTGAACACGACCGCCGCAACCGCCTAATGATTGATAATCGGTATACGCGCAGTTGATACCGCCACCCTTGGCGCCCATAACATCGACATTGATGCTGGTCACGCCGGCCGGAACGAGGTACGTTTGAACGCTACCCGTGTAGGTAAAGGTGGTTTGGGCATTTAATTGGCCAAAAAGCGGTAGCGTCAATAGACCGAGGAGCAGTTTTTTCATTTTCTATCAAAAATATTGAAATAGTTTAAATAAAATTTTCCATTTTTCGTAGTTGAATTGAAGCCACAGGAACATCTCTCAACCGCCCGTTCAGGCAGCTACTTGTCCGGTTCCATCAAAACAGCACACATTAAATCCAAATTCAAACGTAAAGATACGGAAAACAGAACAAAAATCGCCCCAAAATTTCAAAATCCGTAATTGTTGAAAAGTTGTTTTGCAGTTGGGTAAATGTGTTACCGTTAACCGGCATTTCAATTCTAGTGATATTTAAATATCGTATTCCATTGGTATGTGCTTAAAATCCTCGTCATACTTCAGAGCAGCCTGCTATTTGCGGTAAAATGGGTGGGTTTACAAAAGATATTTCTCTAAAACAAAAAAGTCGTACATTTGCACAAGATTAGTACTTGAAGGGGGCACGGGTTGTCCCCTTAATTGTTGGTGATATGGCCGATATACTGGAAAAAATAAAGGAAAAGTTAGAACCGCTGCTCGAAGGAACCGACATCTTCGTGGTAGGTATCAAGATAAAGCCCACGAACAACATCAAGGTGTTTCTGGATGCCGATTCTGGGTTTACCGTAGGTATGAGTGCCGATTTGAACAAAAAACTCTACCCCTTGCTTTTGGAATCCGGATGGTTTCCCGATGACGATTTTTCATTGGAAATTTCCAGTCCCGGCGTAGGTGAACCGCTAGTTTCGGTGAGGCAATACCAAAAAAACCTTGGGCGCACGGTGGCCATCACCAATTTGGAGAAAGTGGAAAGCGTTGGGGTCATTACCATGGTTACCGATGATGCTGTGACCATCGAATGCAAAATCCCGAAAAAGAAAGAGACCCAAATACTTGAAATTCCTTATTCATCAATAAAAACAGCCACAATTCAAATTATTTTTTAATTTAAATTGCCGCCTTAAGGCGGGCAAGACAAAAAAACGTAAGCTATGGCAAGTATCAACCTCATAGACTCCTTCCAGGAGTTCAAAGATGCGGAAAATATAGACCGTCCTACACTCATGAAGGTTCTTGAAGACGTGTTTAAGACGCTCTTGAGGAAAAAATATGTGACCGATGAGAATTTCGACGTCATTGTAAACGACCAAACGGGCGACTTGGAGATATTCCGCAGGCGCCAGGTTGTCGAGGATGGCATGGTAGAGGACGACAACCTCCAGATTCCATTGTCGGATGCCAAGAAGATTGAGGCGGACTATGATATTGGTGAAGAGGTTTATGAAGAAGTTGATGTGCGTAATTTCGGTCGCCGTGCCATATTGGCCGCCAAGCAGACCTTGGCTGCCCGCATCGGCGACTTAAAGAAGAACAACCTGCTCAAAAAATATGCCGACCGCATTGGTG
>CAIVHI010000066.1 GCA_903905685.1 uncultured Bacteroidota bacterium
CAACGGTGTGTTACCTGCAATGGCTCTTCCCGTTGAAAAGTTGGTATCTATATTCAAGCTATCTATACTTACAGCTATCCAGTCAAGGGTTCGTTTATTGTATCCCTACGGGCAAGTACATCTTGAGTTGGTGATGCCGGGTCAATATGTTTGTCCTAAAAAAAATGGGACACGTAGAGCAGACAAATTCGAAGCAGACGGTTGGGACTGTATCCGATTCGGGAAGCGGCTTTTTGAGCTTCGGGGTTTTCAGGTTGACGGAGCAGGTGAGTTATCATCTGTATCGCAGGGAGACCGATATGCGGATGAGTTTCGATTCGCTGTGTGGAATAGTGAAGAACGAGCTGGGCCGCACCGTTGGCGGGGAAGAAGCGTATGTTTTCATCAACAGGCATCATACACACTTGAAGTTGTTGGTGCACAACGGCAGCGGGTTCACGCTGATGTACCATCGGTTGGACAGAGGGACTTTTACGATTCCCGTTTTTGATTTGGATAGTCGGAGCGTCCACCTGCGGATAGACGCTTTATTGCAGTTGCTGGGTACGGTCAGGCTTCGGTAAGATGCCCGGAACCGGATTGTTTCGGATAAAGAACAAATGCGGTCCCTCTTGGTTGTTCCGAATTATTTCCGTATATTTATATCGTTGGAAATCAATTCGGAAATAGATAAAGACGCGCTGATCGATCGGATGACGATCCAAATCGGGCTGTTGCAGCGCGAGTTGGCGCAACTGAAAAAAATGATTTTCGGTGCCCGCAGCGAACGGTTTTCGGCACCCGATACTTCCGCAACGCAATTGGAGCTTGGTTTCAAGGTAGACGCCACCGGTACGGCGGTAGTCGAACAACAAACGATTACCGTAACAAAGAAGAAGGTGACGCAGGCTCCCATTGTGCACCCGGGCCGCACCAAACTTCCGGACCATTTGCGCAGGGAACGGGTTTTCGTTGAGCCGGAGGCAATACCGCCCGGAGCCCGAAAGATCGGTGAAGAAATAACCGAAGAGTTGAACTATGTTGCACCGGAACTGTATGTTCTGGAAATCATCCGCCCCAGATATGTAACCCCCGATGCTGCCATCATCATTGCGGACATGCCTGCAAGGCCGGTGGAAAAGGCAATAGCCGGTGCAAGCCTGCTTGCCCATGTGGTCATCGAAAAATACGCCGACCATCTGCCTCTTTACCGCCAGATGCAGCGTTTTGAACGTGCCGGAATCAAACTGGCCTATTCGACGCTCTCGGATTGGGTAAGCGCAACCTGCAAATTGATAGACCCGTTGTATGGGGCCCTTAAGAAACAGGTGCTTCGCGGCGGGTACATCCATGCCGATGAGACGCCCATCAAAGTACTGGACAAAAACAAATCGGGGCAGACCCACCGCGGGTACTTTTGGGTGTACCGCAACGGTCCGGGCAAATCGGTATTGTTCGATTACCGACAGGGTCGGGGGCGGCAGGCCCCCATGGAAATGCTTGGCGATTTTAAAGGTTATCTGCAAACGGACGGGTATGCGGCCTATGATTCTTTTGATAAAAAGGAAGGCGTCACACTCATTCATTGCATGGCACATGCACGGAGGTACTTCGTGGAGGCCGCAGACAATGACCGCGAACGCGCCGAATACGTCCTAAAAGCCATGCAGCAGGTATACGGCGTGGAGCGGCAATGCCGGGAACTCGGCCTGGACTTCGAACGGCGCCGGCAAAAGAGGGCGGACGACGCAGTGCCGGTACTCAACGCCCTCGGCGAATGGATGAAAACGCAAATACCGCAAACCAACCCGAGGAGTGCAATATACAAGGCACTGGCATACTCCATTCAACGGTGGGACAAACTGTGCCTGTACGCCACCGACGGAATGCTGGAAATAGACAACAACCCCGTGGAAAACAGCATAAGGCCCGTCGCCTTGGGCAGGAAAAACTACCTGTTCTGCGGATCCCAGGAGGCGGCACAGAGAACCGCCGTAATCTACAGCCTGTTGGGAACCTGCAAACTAAACGGGGTAAACCCCTATACTTGGCTTAGGGACGTCCTCGAAAAACTGCCGACAACCAAAATGAAAAATATTGACCAACTTCTCCCCCAAAACTGGATCATCAACCAAATGTAGTACAGGTACTTGCCCGTAGGCTTACCGTTTATTCGCTTCAAGGAATGTATCTGTAAGCTTGCTACCGTTTGTAACGATCATGGTTGTCATTCCGGCTTCTTTTGCGGTAGTAATTAGCTCAGGCAACCAGGGGCATAGGGTAGGCTCTCCAC
>CAIVHI010000067.1 GCA_903905685.1 uncultured Bacteroidota bacterium
GAGCCCAACGACCGCAATGCACACCCGCATTTGTCGCAATCGGGCGACTTGGCCATCATCCACAACGGCATTATCGAGAATTACGCGTCCATCAAATTGGCGCTCGAAAAACGTGGTTACGTATTTCAATCAGATACCGATACCGAGGTACTCGTAAACCTGATTGAAGAAATCCAGAAAACGGAAAACACCACGCTCGACAATGCGGTGCGCATAGCGCTCAATGAAGTAGTTGGTGCTTATGCCATTGTGGTGTTGAACAAGAAAAACCCCGACCAACTGGTTGCAGCCCGTAAAGGGAGTCCGCTGGTGATTGGCATTGGTGAAAATGAATACTTCATTGCATCCGACGCTACCCCGATAGTGGAATATACCAAACACGTGGTGTATCTGGACGACCAAGAATTTGTATGCCTGAACCGCAACGGCGGGTACTCGATCAAGACGCTGGGAAATGTGGAAAAATCGCATGTAATTCAGGAATTGGAGATTTCGATTGAGCGAATCGAGAAAGGCGGTTTCGAGCACTTCATGTTGAAAGAAATCTACGAACAACCCAAAGCCATTGAAGACTCCCTGCGTGGCCGCATGAATGCCCAGCAAGGATGGATCAAATTGGGCGGCCTCGATGAGTATATCACCAAAATAGACAATGCAGACAGGTTCATCATCACTGCCTGCGGCACCTCTTGGCACTCCGGCCTGATTGGCGAATACCTGATTGAAGACTTGGCCCGCGTGCCGGTGGAAGTGGAATATGCTTCCGAGTTCAGGTACCGCAACCCCATTTTGAAGGAAGGTGACGTTGTTATTGCGATATCGCAATCGGGCGAAACGGCTGATACTTTGGCCGCCATTGAGCTCGCCAAAGAACGTAGGGCATTGATTTATGGCATTTGCAATGTAATCGGTGCTTCCATTCCCCGTGCATCCCACACGGGTAGTTATACTCACGCCGGCCCCGAAATAGGCGTAGCGTCCACCAAGGCATTTTCCACCCAAGTATCCATCATCACCCTTATTGCCTTGCAATTGGCTCAGGTAAAGGGCACGATGCCTACCTCCAAGCTGCGCGAAATATTGGTGGAACTTGAGAATATTCCCCGGAAAATAGAAGAAACGCTGGCATTGGACCCCATGATCAAGGAAATAGCTGCGATATATAAAAACGCGTCGAACTTCCTGTACTTGGGTCGTGGCTACAATTTCCCGGTGGCATTGGAAGGTGCATTGAAATTGAAAGAAATCTCCTACATACACGCCGAGGGCTACCCTGCAGCCGAAATGAAACACGGGCCAATCGCCTTGATAGACGAGAACATGCCCGTGGTTTTCTTGGCGACCAACAAGAGCGCGTACGAGAAAATCGTGTCGAACGTTCAGGAAGTAAAAGCACGGAAGGGAAAAATCATAGCTGTAGTCAATAAGGGTGACACACAAATAAAAGCCTTGGCCGACCACGTTATTGAAGTGCCCGAGACCGAAGAAATCCTCTCCCCACTCATCACCATCGTTCCACTTCAACTGTTGGCTTACCACATCGCCATCATGCGCGGTTGCAACGTAGACCAACCAAGAAACTTGGCGAAGTCGGTAACGGTGGAATAACGAATTGACTGTATTACAAAAAGGAAGGGTGCCACGACAACGTCGCGGCACCCTTCCTTTTGAATATGCCTAGATAGTGTTATCGGGAACACGACCGAAAAACCCGGCTTACAGCCACCGACTAGCGTAAAACTTTGGCACTGTGGGCACCACGAGCCCATGGGTCATAAACCGAGGTGGCACGGTTGGCTCACGTTCCTCGAGCGCCAACTGTCGTCAATGGAACC
>CAIVHI010000068.1 GCA_903905685.1 uncultured Bacteroidota bacterium
CAGCTCGACAAAAAATTTTGGGACCTCCTGAATATATCGGCAGGCGAGCGTTTTGAATATTACCGTACCAACAATCTGCTGAGCACTACCCAGCCCATTTATCGTGTAGGGGTCAGTCTAAAATTGCTTCCCGGCACGTGGGTCAGAACGTCCTTTGGCGATGGTTTCCGTTACCCAACCATTACGGAGCGGTATATCTCGACCAAGGCGGGCCTTTTCGGCGTGTTTCCCAACCCTACCCTGCAACCCGAAACCAGCCAAAACTTCGAAATGGGCATCAAGCAGGGCTTTAAAATTGGCGACTGTATGGGCTTTCTCGATATTGCAGGTTTCCGCCAACTGTATCATAATACCATAGAGTACCTTTTTGGCCCGTGGGAGCAAAACATATCGCTTTTCGGATTCAAATTCGTGAACACCGGCGATTCCCGGGTAGATGGTGCCGACATTTCATTGGCGTGCTCCACGCCGGAAAAAAACAAAAAGTTCGGTGTCACGGCGTTGGCAGGCTACACCTACATCAATCCCGTATCGCTTACCCCCAATTATATTTATGCCCACACTAAGGGTATACCCGGTAGTGCCGCCGACACCAACTATACATTTAGGAACACCAGCATGGACACCACAACCAACGTGCTCAAGTACCGGTTTCGCAACATGATAAAATTGGATTTGGAGGCCCGAATTTATCGATTCGCTGTGGGCATGAGCTATCGCTACTATAGTAAAATGGAGAATATCGACAAAGCATTCTCCGACATCGAGAGTTTCACCGGCACCGTCCATTCAGCCTACCCCCAGTTCAACGCCATCAGTATCGTAAACTATTGGCAGACCCACAAATACTTCAACGTATTCGACGCCCGAATGAGCTATCGTTTTAACGACAAAAATAAAGTGTCGTTGGTGTGCAACAACATTTTCAATGCCGCCTACTTCCTGCGCCCATTAAAGATGGAGCCGCCGAGGAACTTTGCATTGCAGTATGTTTATTCTTTCTAACTCGAATCCGGGATTCGAGAGTGCGTACAGTAATCTTTTTGAAACAGTACAATATTTGGTTTAATCAAAAAAACGTCGGACAGCTCCAAGACTGTCCGACGTTTCAAATGATGTTCAGGCGGTAGCCTTATTACCCTTGCAAAGCCGCTGCACCGCTCACGATTTCGGTCAGCTCGGTAGTGATGGCTGCCTGACGGGCGCGGTTGTAGCTCAGTTTCAAGCCTTTAAGCAACTCATTGGCATTTTCGCTGGCCTTATCCATGGCGGTCATCCGCGCACCATGTTCCGACGCATTGGCATCGAGTACGGCTTTATAAACTTGGGTATTGAGTATCTTGGGCATTAATTCCAACAACAAAGTATCTATGGACGGTTCGTAAATGAAATCGGTGTTCTTTTTACCCTTGCCTTGTTCCACTTTCGGGATGGGCAGGTAGGGTTCCACCAAAAATGCTTGGGTGGCCGCATTCTTAAATCGGCTGTATACGATTTCGACCGCGTCATATTCTTTCTTCAAAAATGCCTCCTGCGCATAAACGGCCGCACGGCGAACGTTTTCAAAAGACAATTTCGTAAAGGTATCCCAATAGTCGGCTTTAATTTTGATGCCCTGACGTTGGAAGGCTTCATAGCCCTTCTTGCCTATGGGCATAATGGTTACATTTCCCTTTGCAGCCTGAGCAGCATATTTGGAGGCAATGGTTTGACGGGTAAGCTTGATGACGTTTGCATTGTAGGCACCACACAACCCGCGGTCGCTGGTGATGGGAATCAAC
>CAIVHI010000069.1 GCA_903905685.1 uncultured Bacteroidota bacterium
GTGGAGAATTTGGAGACCTTTTCCGTGACAATCCGTTCGATGTCTACCTGTGCACTCAGGTTGTCGGTATATTGGGTGATGACTTCGGGCAGCAGCAGCGTGATTTCCTCCATCATGCCCTCTTTCACCTTCAGCATCATGGCATCGCTCACAAACATGGAAATGACGGGCAGTTTCTCCTTCAGTTTTACCGACAAGAACGCATCGAGGTGTTTTTCGATCGTGGGATTGAGTCGCTCGAGCTGTGCGGGGTCTCGCAACATAGCGGCGATCTCATCGAAATGGATGAGCTCGTTGGCCACCACCTTCCCGAGTTTTGTGGCTACCTGCTGTTGCCGTTTTGGGAACACCCCCTGAATGGTGATGCCCAAAAACCGAACAGGGTTGCGGGGGTGAAACAGCATCTTGATGGCTATCCAAGTGGTGAACCACCCTGTAAATGCCGCAATGAGCGGTTGTAGCCAAAACATAATGGTGTGTGTCATTTGATGGAAATTCGGAGGCAAAGGTAACGGCAATAGCACCAATTCGAGGAAATGCAACTGATAGTTATTACCGCTTTCTTTTCTAATTTTGCCAACACCAAACACCATTTATGCCTTCATTCGATATCGCCAATAAAGTAGACATCCAAACACTCGACAACGTAGTCAACATCGCCAAAAAAGAAATCGACAACCGTTATGACTTTAAGGGCACCCACGTATCGTTCGAACTCAACAAAAAGGACTTCACCATTGCAATTGAGGTGGAGAGCGATATGAAGCTGCAACAACTCGAGGACGTATTGCTGGCCAAAGCGGTGAAACAAAACATGGACCCGCGCTCTTTCGACCTCTCGAAAGAGCCATCAGCCAATGGCAAATATATACGCAAGACGGTAACCATCCGAAACGGTGTAGACAAGGACTATGCGAAAAAAATCGTCAAATTGATAAAGGATAGCGGAGCAAAAGTTCAGGCATCCATTATGGACGACATCATCCGTGTGACGGGAAAGAACCGTGACGACCTCCAAGTGGTCATTAATCTTTGCCGTACGTCAGGGTTGGAAATACCCCTGCAATTCGTCAATATGAAAGATTGATATGGTTATCATCTATAGGCAAGAGCCCTTAGAACAACGTTTCTTGAGTGCCGCCAAATTGTAGTGGACTAACCCGGTCCAAAATCGAGGGCAGGTTGGTATCGACTTTCGATTTGTAAAGGTCTCTACTTACCTGATGATCGGCAAGGTACCCATCGGGCAACGGTTGCATCATTTCCTTGATTTGTGTGGGCGAGAGGTTGTCAAGCCATTCATCCATTCGACCCGGCAAAATCACCAGCGGCATCCGCCGTTTCTTGTTGTGTATTTGGGCCATACGCAGGTTGGCATTGGTGGTAATTATGGAAAAAGTTCGAACCGTTGCCCCAAGCTCGGGGTTATGCCAATCGCTGTAGACGCATCCCAACATCAACATATCACCGTTAGCCGGATAAATAAAATACGGCTGTACCGTTTTGTCGGGCTGCTCCATACCCTCGAAAAAGCCCTTCAGGATAACTATGCCACGACTGGAAGCGATTGATTTTCGGTAAGTCTGCTTTTCAAAGATTTCCTCCGCCTTCGCATTGGCAGTGTCATATTTTTTGAAGACATCTATCGTGGCGCGCTCGGGCATGAACTTCCACATAGCGGGGGCAACCCTATCGGGGTCATCCATCGCAACAAAAGGCAGTTTCGGCATCGGAAACGAGCTCACGTGGTAGTAAGGCACAAATGGCTCAACCACAAACAGCCTGCGCAAGCTGCCGGAAAGCTTGTCGAAATAACCCTGAATCTCATCCTCTCGCGGAGTGGCAACCCTATTGCACATAAATATAAGCTGAGGGTAAATTTACGAAAACCAATGGCTATAGCTACAAATTATAGCCGTCATATTCCGCGCCAATTTCAACCCGTTACCGCGACACTAAAAACCTGTATTTTTTGTTGGGAAGCCTGTTCTCTATACAAAAAATTGGAAGCGGCTGCCCAACCAAAATGAGCCGTCGCAGCCCCGAATCCCCAGATGGTGCGTTGGTTTCGGTAACATTACGGGCATTGTGGATAAAAGGGTAAATTTGCCATCAATTTATGCTGCAAAGATTCCGCAGCAGTGCCAAGGCACTGCTATTTCAAACCGCAACAATTTGTTGTCTTCTGTCCACTTCCGGTGCATTTGCCCAACAGGAACCGCAGTGCCCGGATACCGTAACAATAAACTCTGCCGCAACAATATATGGCTATGAATACAAGGATATCGATACCGTCAAGGTACTTGTGTATCTGAAGAACTCCGGGTTCAAAACACCGGTCGACAGTTTCCGAGTGTATACACCCGAAATTAAATCGAATATGCATCACGCCATTTTTGATGTAGATCTTGGCAGCGTGAAGCCTATGTCAAATGCATTTGAGTATTCCATCACCCTGAAAAACAAAAAAGTTTTCAAGATTGCCGACATCAAAACCGGCATCATTATTGAACGCCATCAATTCAAACGTTGCCGCATGATTTCTTATGTAGTGAATGGCAGGCGTATGGACGGCAACGGCTTCGAACTTGCGAAGCCGGGCTATGTCATCAAAAAGAACCCCGACACCAAGCAGGTTCCACCCAAAGGAGCCAAGAACAGAATGATATTATGACCTCCCGCAAGGGACCAGGAAAAATGATAGAGTATGCCTGCCTTACACAACAGAATCAACAATAAGGAATTAAAGAAGCGGCTTTTCGAGGAATCCGAGCCGCGAACAACCGTTTCCTTTTACCGATATTTCAAGATAGCCAGCCCGACGGGATTCAGAAACAAGATGTTCTTGGAATTTGACGCCATCAAGGTTTTCGGACGCATTTATGTAGCCGAGGAAGGAATCAACGGGCAAATCAGTGTACCGTTATCCAATTTCGAAACATTTAAGGCCCTTTTATACGCGTCAGCTCCCGAGTTGGAGGGCATACGCCTGAATATCGCCGTTGATGATGATGGAAAGTCGTTTTGGGCATTGCGCATCAAGGTGCGCCCAAAAATAGTGGCCGACGGGATAAACGACCCGAATTTCGACCCTGCCAAAACCGGCGAATACCTTACTGCATCGGCATACAACCAATTGTCCGAAAAACCCGGAACCATCATTGTTGACATGCGGAACCATTATGAGTATGAAGTGGGCCATTTTGAAAATGCCATCGAAATACCGTCAGACACCTTCCGCGACCAACTGCCTATGGCTGTGGAGATGCTGAAAGATAAAAAGGATGAAAACATCATAATGTACTGCACCGGCGGCATCCGCTGCGAAAAAGCTAGCGCATACTTACTCCACAATGGCTTCAAAAACGTGTTTCACGTTGAAGGTGGCATCATAGAGTATACCAGGAAGGCAAAAGAACATGGCCTTCCGGTAAAATTCAAAGGCAAGAATTTCGTGTTCGACGACAGGCTCGGAGAGCGGATTACCGATGATATCCTGGCATTTTGCCACACCTGCGGCAACCCCTGCGATGCCCATACCAATTGCAAGAACGATGGTTGCCACCTACTCTTCATTCAGTGCGAACCCTGTGCTTCCAAACTTGATGGCTGTTGCAGTGCGCAGTGCCAACACGAATACCACTTGCCCGAAGAAGAAAAAAAGCAGGTTCGCGCAGGAAAAATGAACGGCATGATGATTTTCAACAAATCGAAAGACCATCCCTTGCGCAAGCACCGCGACGAATGGCGAGCAGATAGGGAAGAAACCACCGCCGAAGCCTGAAAAATTACTGGGTAAGGTTGCGGAACACGTCTTCCAACGATTGAGACTCTGCTTGCAGGGAGTTGATATTCAAGTCGTTGTTTACCGACAGTTGCATCATTTCCTTGCGGAGCGCATCTGGAGCCGTAGTAACAAACCTGTATTTGTTGCCCCCCACATGTTCAAAACCATCGGAATGGCGCAAGCCCTTGAATAGGGACGCATCCACTTCGCTGTCGAATACGACAAACAACACTCCCCGCTCCACATTTACAGCCTTCAAATGATCGATGGTATCGTCGGCCGCTATTTTGCCGCTGTTGATGATGATGACGCGGCTACACATAGCTTGCACTTCCTGCATGATGTGGGTAGAAAGCAATACCGTCTTCTCCTTGGCCGAATTCTTAATCAAGTCCCGAATTTCGATAATTTGATTGGGATCGAGTCCCGAAGTAGGCTCGTCAAGTATAAGCACATCAGGGTCGTGCAACATGGCTTGCGCTAGGCCTACGCGCTGCTTGTAGCCTTTGGAAAGGGCGCCTATCTTTTTTGAGGATTCCTTAGTAAGGCCAGTAAGGGCAATCATCTCCTCTACCCTAGCCTTGGTCTTGCTGCCCAGTTTATGTATGCCTGCCGTAAATGTGAGGTACTCCCTTACATACATCTCGTAATACAAGGGATTGGACTCCGGCAAGTACCCCACCCGCCTACGCACCTCCATGGGACTATCCTGAACGTCGAAACCGCAGACCGACACCTTCCCGGAAGTTGCCGGGAGGTAAGTGGTGATGATCTTCATTGTTGTAGACTTTCCCGCCCCATTGGGCCCCAGAAAGCCCACGATTTCCCCCTTGGCCAGCTCGAAACTTACATTGTCAACCGCTTTCTGCGTATCGTATATTTTCGTTAGCGACTCAACTTTGACCGACATTGCGCAAATATATGGGATAGAGTTCCGAAACTTTGGTTAATAAAATCGACTCCGAAGGGCTTATGGGTAACATATAGTACCAATAAAGTAGCAATTGTGGGTGACTTCCCCAAGAGGATTCGTTTTATCGTCGGAATACGTAAACACACTCAGCTTGTTGGTGCTTTGGAGCGTTACTGTGTAGTTCTTGAAATAATTCGTACGGTATTCTGAAGGTATCGTGATTGCCCAAACACTTTGGTTGAGGCCACAAACGCCACTCAAGGTGTCCTTGATGTTGGTATACATGACAAACTTTACATTATTGGGACCTGATGCCGTATCTGCAATAACCCATGCCGTATCGATAACGGGTGCGCCGCCATCGCAGTAGGTGGAGTTTGCGTAGACACCCAAGAAACGGTTGACTGTACGATTTTCGCAACTTGGCCCATCATAGCCCAAGGGACACGTGCAGATACCGTTGCCGCAGGAACCCCCATGCTGACAAGATTGGTTGTCGCACGGATTTTTTTCACAGGAGACAATCAATACAAATACGAAACAAAAAACAGACAATAGAGCTGCAACAATCGGTTTCAGTCTTTTAAAGTTCATTTTTAAATATTTGAGCGTAATTTACAACAAATCTACATTTTTTTGGCCAACATGGCCATTTTCAACGGAATGCACTCCAGCCTTGGGCTTTCAGTTCGTGGGCGTTTCCTGCTTTTGTCACCAATTTGCACCCCTCCTCTGCTTCGGTTATGTGACCTATGACTGTGAGGTCCAAGTTGTTCTTCACCTTTTCGTAGTCGCTTTGAGCTATGGTGAACAACAGTTCGTAGTCCTCGCCACCACTCAGGGCACAGGTGAGCGGGTCGAGCCCAAATTCGTGAGCTGCATCGGCAGACTCTTGGTGAATGGGTATTTTTTCTTCGTATACCACACAACCACAGGCACTTTGCTTGCAGATATGGAGCAATTCCGAACTCAATCCGTCGCTAACGTCAATCATAGCGGTGGGAAGGATGACGGAATCGCGCAGCCAAGCCACTATATCCACCCTGGCTTCCGGTTTCAATATCCTTCGAATGATGTGGCGACGCTCCCCAAACTGCGGTTTGAGTGTAGGATGTTCTTGGAATATCTTTTTCTCGCGCTCCAATAATTGCAACCCCAAGTAGGCTCCGCCAAGGTCTCCGCTAACGCAAATCAAGTCGTTCACCTTTGCGCCCGATCGGGTAACAAACCGGTCGGGCACCACTTCGCCAATAGCGGTAACACTGATGATGAAACCCGTAAGCGATGAGGAAGTGTCGCCACCCACGAGGTCTACACCATAGTGGTTGCACGCTTCATACACGCCGTCATAAAATTCCTCAAGTGCCTCCAAAGCGAACTTTGCCGATACCCCAACCGACATCGTGATTTGCGAGGGTTCGGCCATCATGGCGCAAATATCCGATACATTGACTGCTACGGCCTTGAAACCCAAATACTTGAGTGGTGTGTAGGTGAGGTCGAAATGAATCCCCTCCAGAAGCAGGTCCGTAGAAACCACGGTCTGTTTCCCAAAGTGGTCTATCACAGCGGCATCGTCGCCCACGCTCAACACTGTGGTTGCCAGCGTCGTCTCATTGTTCTTAGTGAGGTAGTCTATCAAGCCGAATTCACCTATTTCAGCCAGCTCAGTCCTTATCCTTTCAGGCATATCCTATATATTGATAGGTGCAAAGAAAATAAAAAAACCATGCCCGACCTTCAATAATAAACAGGGCAGGTATAATGGATCGTAAAAAAAAGCCGGGAGCCGCCTGAAATTCACTCGAAAGCCTAAAACGGCCTATTTTCGTAGGCGTATCTCGGCAAGTATGAAAATCATCAAACGAAACAGGAATTTTGAAAAACTGAAAATGTTTGCATACTTGGCGGGAGTAGCCGCAGGATTGGAGTTTGTGCTGTACGAACTTCCTGCTGCATTGGCTTTCTACGACCGGCGCATTTTTGCACCGTTCCAATCTTGCAGGTCGTGGCTATTCGATATGTTGCCATTCAGTTTTGGCGACATCCTTTATTTTGCCGCAGGGGTAGCTGTTGCCGTTGGCTTGGTAAAATGGATAAAGTGGGGAATTGGCTTTAAAGCGCACAAGGCCGACCTTTTGAAGTCGTTCCTCATCAGCATCATCATTTTGGCGGTTGTGGTGCTGTTGTTTATAGTTGGCTGGGGTGGCAACTATGCAAAAGAGCCATTGGCAAAATACTGGCATCTACCCATGACCCCCAATAACCGTACCACCGTAAAAACGGGTCTTGTGGCACTGGATGAGTTGCTGGTGGCCCGGTTGAATGCCGGCGCATCGAGCTATCGCAATCGAAGTTTTGACGACCTGGAGCGCGATGCCGTGGCTTGGTACCGAATCTTCACCGACAGCAAGGTGAAGGCGCATGGCCTACACATTAAGCCCTCAATATATGCTTATCCACTCGAACACTTGGGATTCGATGGGTACTACAATCCTTTTACGGGTGAAGGGCAAATCAACAGCGGGCTACCGGGATTTATATTACCGTTTTTGATTTGTCATGAAATGGCCCACCA
>CAIVHI010000070.1 GCA_903905685.1 uncultured Bacteroidota bacterium
AGCCAGTGTGAGTTGGATTCCGATTCCCCCTGCGTCCATATCTGTGCGGGTTTTAACGGGTTGGCGTGGTCGGTGTTGATGAAGTACAAGCCTCGGTCGTCGGTAATGGCAGGGCTGCCACCCGAGGCCGATGCATAGGGCATGGCGGTATATACCAAGCTCAATTTAATGGGTTCATCGCTGCGATACCGACGGTCGAACTTGATTTTCAATTCGTCTTCTTGTTGAACAAAATCAACCGGCACCCGTTGGCCGTCCTCGGTTATCAGCGCTACGCTGTCCACCTTCATGCTTTTGGCATCCAGCACCAGTGTATCGGTAGCATAGCAATACGGGTGGAGGGCTATTTTTTCGTGGCACCGTGCCGTTTTCCCAATGAAGTCGAACGACAGCCCGATATCGGTATGGGTGATTTCCCATATTTTGGCAGGAGTGGTTTGATACTCCATAGGGCCCTTCTTGGCCTTCACCTCAACGGTATCGAGCACCACTGTGGCGTGGCGATTGTGTTTGTGCTTGCCGGAGATGCAGGCGGCCAGACAAACGGGTGCCAGCAGGAGGGCGAGCCAGTTCTTGTTCATATCCAAGGTATAACGAATTACGGTAGTTGGTAAAAGTAAGTCAATCTACCAAAAAAGTTTTGCGGAGCCGGAAACGCGCGACATTTCCATAGCTTGGCCTACTGCCCTTAATCAATACTTGGACCCGCAAAATTGGCCTGCATGTGCACTCCCTGCCTACAAAAATCGTGGCTAAGATTATCTAAATTTGCGGTCATAGCCGGCCTGGATTCAAGCCCCCGGAGTCGGAAAAATTTTAGAGCACACCGTTATCTCTTATGGCCAAGAAAGTGAATGTTAAACCCGGCGGCAACCTAGCGATGCCGTCGGCCCGCGAAACGGTAAAGAAAGCAGCGCCTGCCGCCAAACAGCCGGGAGATAGCAAACCGTTGCTCTCCTTGCGGGCCAAGCTGGCCATTGTACTGGGCATCATTGCATTCATCCTCTATGCCAATACGCTGCAAAACGGCTATGTGCTCGACGACGTCATGGTGGTGAAAGACAACACCATTGTGCGCAAGGGTATCTCGGCAGTGCCCGAGCTCTTCGCCACCCCTCACCTTAGGGGCTACCTCAAGCTAGGCAACGACACCTACCGGCCACTTTCTCTGGTGATGTTTGCTGTCATTTACCAGTTCTTCCCCGACAACACCTCCGTGCTTCATGGGTTCAATGTATTGATGTTTGCCGGCTGCGTCATGATGTTCTTTTTATTTTTGGATACCCTTTTTGGTCGGAAACGGACGGCACTCGCCCTGTTGGCGGCCCTGTTTTTTGCGGTTCACCCCATACATACCGAGGTGGTGGCCAATATCAAGAGTCTCGACGAATTGCTGTGTTTCTTTTTCGCCTTCCTATCGCTCTATACCTATGCCGCCTATATGGAAACCGGCAAGTGGCAGCACTTGGCGGGAGGCATATTGGCGCTCTATCTATCCTACATTTCCAAGGAAACCGTCATCGCGTTTCTCGCTGTAGTGCCGTTCGTGTTCTACCTCTATTTGAACACCAACCCAAAACGCGCCCACATCATCACCGGCACGGCCACTGCGGTGGGTGTATTGTTTTTGGGCATCAGATGGATGATACTTACAAAGTATCAAGCCAATATCCATTCCAACATCAACTTTGTTGATAATTTCTTGGTGCGCTCGCCCACACCCATGTCGCGCCTGGCTACCGAGTTGTTGATATTGGGCAAGTATTTCTTGCTGCACGTCAAGCCATTCCCGCTCATCAGCGATTACTCGTTCAACAGCATCCCGTATACCTACTTTACCGATTGGCGGGTATGGTGCTCGTTGGCACTATATTTGGCACTCCCTGTTTTGGCGGTGATGCGCCTACGCATCGACCGCAAAGACCCGTTGGCATTCGGCATCTTTTTCTACATGGCTACGTTTGCCCTTTTCTCCAATATTCCGTTTTACATAGGCTCTGCGCTGGCTGAGCGCTTCGCGTTCTATGCGTCGGCCGGTTTCTGCATCATGCCTGCATTCCTCATAGAGCACTACTTGGGCAGGAGTCCTGAAATAGCCGTATTGAGAAACAACAAAGTATTGGCCGTGACTATACCTATCGTGCTGATATTCGCCTTTCTGACGCGCCAGCGCAATGAAGAGTGGCTCGACGACTTCACCCTCTACGAAGCAGACATCAAGAAATCGCCCGACAACACGCGGTTGGGTTATGACCTCGCCAATGAACTGGAAAAGAAGTATGAGCGGGAAACCGACCCTGTGAAGAAGAAGCAGATGATTCAGGAGAGCATGGGCTACCTGCGTAAGTCGCTGGAGATTTACCCCTATAATACCGACTCGCACGTGGAGCTGGGGGTAGACTACTTCAATCAGGGCATTTACGACTCAGCCACATCACAGTTCAAACGTGCCATTGAGCTCAACCCGCGTCAATCGAATGCCATGTACAATTTGGCGACCATCTACTTGAAGCAGAACAAGTTTGCGGAGGCTCAGGTATACTACCACATGACCATCCAAGTGAACACCGATCGTTTCCCTGCCATCTTTAATGAGGGGGTATGCTACTACCAAATCCAGAAATACGACTCCGCCATCATCGACTTCAAGCGCACCATAGAGTTGGCACCCGACTATTACAATTACAAGTCGTTCGGGTATACGGCCATTGTATATAAAACCATCGGAAATATGGACTCGGCCAAGAAATACGAGGCCCTAGCCAAGGAACACGAGCCCGGCTTCAAGATGTAGCCAAGAATTACTCGCTCGGTAGCCTACACCTCAACCCCAAATTGGCGCAGGTGGTGGGTGCCATGCTTGTACAGCAACCTGATTTGCAACTCATAGTTCAGCAACCCGAAGAATGGGTTCGGGATTGCGATATCGGGTTGGTTTTCAAATACATCGAAAAAGTGGTCGATTTCGCTTTGCAGTTCGGCTATCGCTGCGGCCTTGCTTTCCAACCTGAAGGGTGGAGGCGTGTCGGGCATCAGCACATTGCCGGTGTTCTCGGGGAAGGGGCGTTCGCTGCGCAAAAAATCCTGCATTTTGGGCAGCCTTTCCTCTGGCGTCACAGCCGGCAGCGTCATGCGGCCATTGGCCAAGCGCACATAGTCGGCCATGTGCTCCACCATTTGGCGCATATTCATTTTTCCCCATCGGGGCGTGGTAGCTTCGTCCAATGATTGGAGGCTTGAAATGTAGCCATTGCGGAGGAATGCTTTTTTCAGTTGCAGGTCTTCCATGATTTGGGAGGGGGTTAAACCGAAAAATGCGGGTTTTTGGCCCGCATTTTTGAATGAATGATATGTAATGACTCAAGCTCCGGATTAGGAGTTGTAGCCTTGTTGCTTGCGGTATTCCAAGTAGCCCGGGTCATCGTAGCTGCGGTAAACCACGCAGAAGTGGCCCAACATGCACAATGCCCAAGCGGCCGTGGTCCAAGCCGGCCAAGGATAAGCCCAATGGCCATTGGCACCCTTGTCGTAAGTCATCCAACTGATGGCTGTTGCGATTGCAAAAACAACGAAATGCAGCATCAGCATGCTTTTCTGTTTCCCTGTGGCTTGTACTTTTCTTGGCATTTTACGGATATTTACTTCGCAAAGATAAGCATGTCCGGCAAAAAAAAGAATAGGGAGGTGCCGGAAAAAAGAAAATGGCAATTGGCATGAGCTTAACCCTAATACCGGCACTCGGGAATTAAACTTTACATGCTAAATTCGCTCCAAAACCAAACCAATTCAAATGAAGAGCCTCGTAAAAGTTGTAGTAGCCGTGGTGTTCGTATCGCTTTTCGCGTCCTGCATCGTTGTTGTTCCGCCCCATCACCATCACCACTACCACCATTATTACC
>CAIVHI010000071.1 GCA_903905685.1 uncultured Bacteroidota bacterium
CACCGAAACAGCCCTTCGCAATTTATGGCTTGATAACCTATAGCTATTTGTTCATGGTTGCCAAAAACTCCTCATTGCTCCTGGTGCCCTTCATCTGCTTCAACAGGAAGTTCATGGCTTCATCGGTGTTCATATCGTTGATATGGTTGCGGAGCAGCCACATCTTGTTTTGAACATCTTTGTCGAGCAACAAATCGTCGCGACGGGTAGAAGACGACGTGATGTCGATGGCGGGGAAAATGCGCTTGTTGGCCAATTTCCTATCCAACTGCAATTCCATGTTGCCGGTACCTTTGAATTCTTCAAAGATTACTTCATCCATTTTAGAGCCGGTATCTATCAATGCTGTAGCGAGAATGGTGAGCGACCCGCCATTTTCAATTTTCCGGGCTGCGCCAAAAAACTGTTTGGGTTTTTGCATCGCATTGGCCTCCACGCCACCGCTCAATACCTTGCCGCTTGCCGGTGCCACGGTATTGTGGGCTCGAGCCAAGCGAGTAATGGAATCGAGCAAAATAACCACATCGTGCCCCACTTCTACCAAACGTTTGGCTTTTTGAAGGGCTATGGTCGATACTTTTACGTGTTTGTCGGCAGGCTCGTCAAAGGTGGACGCAATGACTTCGGCATTAACGCTGCGTTGCATATCGGTCACTTCCTCCGGGCGTTCATCTACGAGCACAATCATGAGGTAGCATTCGGGGTGGTTGCGGGCTATGGCATTGGCCACTTCCTTAAGGAGCATCGTTTTACCTGTCTTGGGTTGCGCCACAATCAATCCGCGCTGGCCCTTACCAATTGGCGTAAACATGTCCATGATGCGCGTGCTGTAATTGCTTCCCGTGGTGGTCAGGTTGAGCTTCTCGAACGGGAAAAGCGGCGTCAGATAATCGAACGGCACGCGGTCGCGGATCTCGTCGGGGAGCTTGCCGTTGATGGACTCCACCTTCAGCAACGCAAAATATTTTTCACCTTCTTTAGGCGGGCGCACGGTTCCTTTAACGGTATCGCCCGTTTTCAAACCGAACAGCTTTATCTGCGACGGAGAAACATAAATGTCGTCTGGTGAACTCAAATAATTGTAGTCGGAACTGCGCAGAAAGCCGTAGCCGTCCGGCATCATTTCCAACACGCCTTCGCTGGCCACAATGCCTTCAAACTCCAAGTTGAATACAGGCGGGGGAGGATCGCGCCTGGGGCGGTTGAAATTATTGTTGGGTCTATGTTCTTGGCGTGGCGCCTCGGGCTCGGCGGGTGCTTGAGGCGGTTGCACTTCGGCAACCTCGGGCTCTTGTGCCGCCACAACTTGGGGCAATTCAGCCGTCTCCTGCTGAACGATATCTACCTGCGTCTCGGGTTCTGCCACAAACACCGGCTCCTCTACCGCTTTTTCAATGGGTTTTTCCGTCGGCCTTGGTGTGGGGGCCGGCACCGGGTTGGACCGTTGCTGCTCGGCTGCCGCCATTTGTTGATACATGGGTCTGAAGTCGTCTTTGGGCTTCCTTACCCGGCGGCGGCGTTCCCTTTGGTCGCCATTGGCATCGCCTTCGGCATCCCCATCATTGGTCTGCCCTTGTTCCGTAGTATTGTTTTCGGCGGGGATAGCAACATTTTCAGGTGCTTGACCCACTGTCTCATTAGGAGTCTCTTGCAATACGGCTGCAAGGGGTTTTTCCTGTGCAGGCTCTATTATGGCCTTAGGTGCAGCGTTTTGCTCAGTGTGTACTGCTTCACGTTCCACAACAGCCACGGGTGAATTCACTTCATTGCGGCGAGTATCTGCATTGGCCTGCCTTGCAGGGCCTGCTTTTTTTGCTTGCTCCCGCCTAGGCTGCTCCTTTTCAGGTCTAGGCTTGGGCTGCTCACTCGCCTGCGGTTCCTTTCCTCGACCGGGCCTTGTTGGCTCCCGCGTAGGTAGTTCCCGTTCAACTTTTGGCTTCGCCTGCTCCTTTACTGGTTGCTCCCTTTCTGCAACGGGCTTTGGTTGCCCCTGCTTCTGTTGTGACCTTTCAGGAACCGGCTTCGGTTGCTCACTCGTAGGCGCTTCTTTCTCCACTGCCAGCTTTGGCTGTTCCCTTTTGGGGTTGGGCCTAGGCTTATTTTGGGCGGAGCCCGCATCGGCCTTTTCGGCCATGGCGGGTGCCAAAGCATCCTTTTGCTTTCGGGTCTTCTTCCCCGCTGCGGGCTCTTCGTCCGACTTACCGTTCAATGCCTGCATATCCAATATTTTGTAAATCAATTTTTGTTTTTCCAAACTATCGGCGCCACCAATGTTCAGTTTCTCAGCAACTTTCAATAACTCGGGTACGGGCATGGCGTTTAGCTGCAAAATGTCGTAAGGCATGCTGGGGATTTTTCTAAATAAGATTTCCAATATTTACAACAAAAATAAATTATGCTGTGGGGCGGTTACAATCATCATGAAATGCCGACAGGCCGTCGATCACTGAAACCAATAACGAATGATTAGAATGGAGCTTCGCTAATTTCAGTGCAAGGATACAAATGTTTTTGCTAACTAAAAAAAACGGCACTACCTATTTTGCCCCTGCAGCCACGTTCTTTACACGCAAATAGTCTTGGGCCATATTGCCAATAGTCTCTTCCAAACTCCGGTAACTGAAATCGGGGAACATTTTTAACAATTTCGAATTGTCGTAACGGCTCGCTTCGGTAGCAGCACCAACGGTTTCCCGGGTAATGCGCGGACGTGCGCCGGTGAGCTTCGAAAGTAAAAATTGCGTCCGCCACGCTATTCCCCCCATCCACGGGCGCAAAGCTGTAGTAGGTGGTTTAACGCCCAAATATTTGGCCAACAATCCAAACACTTCCTTAAATGAATGGTTGCCGCCGCTCAAAATAAACCGCTCACCCGAGACGTCGGCATCCATCAACATTATAGCAGCTACTGCCACATCGGCAGCATCCACCCAAGGCTTTACGCCGTTTCCGTAGAACCCGAATTCGGAATCCACCAGTTGCACCATCTTGCCGATTGCGGTACCATAAGCCCCGGGGCCCAAAATAATTCCGGGATTCAAAATTACCGCATCCAAGCCTTCACCAATGCCACGCCAAACTTCCATCTCAGCCAAATACTTACTCATTCCGTAGGCGGTCGCATACCTACCTTCCCCCCACTCTTCCTCTTCGGTAATCAACTTACCGCCATCTTCCGACCTACCAATTGCGGCAACCGAGCTCATATGAACCAACTTGGAAACCCCACCCAGCAATGCACCGTTCACCAAATTGGCAGCACCCTCCTTATTGGCATGCACCATAGGCTCCCTGTCTTTAGGGTCGAATGAAACGGTGGCCGCACAATGATACACACGGTCAATCCCCGTCAGCATTGCTTCCACATCATACACATCCAATAAGTCACCCTGCACCCATTCAACCCCGGGCAAATTTCTCACGTCGTCGGTCGGGGCCGTGTTGCAATAAAGTGCCCGGACGGCAACACGCTGTGAAACGAGCAACTTCAGCAAGTGCTTGCCCAAAAAACCACTGGCTCCGGTAACCAAGTCCATTAGAATATCGTTTTAATTGAAGCCGAACGAAACTAAGCTTCACTGAACCAAGTTCAGCCTGCCTGAAATTGCCGTAGAAACCTAACATCATTTTGGGAGTACAACCTCAGGTCATTCACCCTGTATTTCACTTGGGTGATTCGCTCCACACCCATGCCGAATGCAAAACCGGAGTACTTATCGGGATCGACCCCAAAGTTCTTCAATACATTGGGGTGTACCATGCCACATCCCAAAATCTCTACCCAACCCGAATGCTTACATAGGTTGCAACCTTTGCCGGCGCATACCGTACAGGAAATGTCCATTTCTGCACTTGGCTCGGTAAATGGAAAGTAGGAAGGTCTAAACCTTACTTTGGTATCGGCACCAAACATTTCGGTTACAAAATGGTACAGGGTCTGTTTGAGATCGGCAAATGAAACGTTCTCGGCAATATACAAGCCTTCACATTGGTGAAAGAAACAGTGTGCCCTCGCCGAAATGGTTTCATTACGGTATACCCTACCCGGACAAATCACGCGTATAGGGGGTTTCTGTTTCTCCATGATACGGGCTTGAACCGACGAAGTATGCGTCCGCAAAACCAAATCGGGATTCTTGGACACATAAAACGTATCCTGCATATCCCGCGCCGGATGGTGTTCCGGCATATTCAATGACGTAAAGTTATGGTAGTCGTCCTCGATCTCCGGACCTGTGGCGACGGTAAAACCCAGGCGTTCAAAAATTGATACCATCTGATTTTCGACCTTCCGTAGCGGATGCCGCGTACCGAGCGTAATGTTGGATCCGGGCAAGGAATAGTCCAGAACCGGCACCACCGTTCTACTCGAAGCGATTTTCGCCTTCAAGTCGGCATAGCTTAATTCCACAGCTTCTTTGAACGCATTCAGCAAAGCACCGGCCTCTTTGCGGTCGGCAGGAAGCACGTCCTTCATATCGGCAAATAGCGACTTCACAGCCCCTTTCGCGCCCAAAAACCTGATTCTAAATTGCTCTGCATCGGCAGATGCGTCGGCAACTACCGCCTTCACTTCTGCATCAAGAGCCTGTATTTTCTCCTTCAACGACTGCATAAGGCGACAAAGATAGCGGAAATGGAAGTATGAAGCCGTAGTCGAAATTTATAGACCGGTAAACTACTTTAGGGTCATCCCACCTAATTTTGCCGCGAAAACAAATTGAATGTCGGACAAACGCACTCAGAAAGCGGTAGGTTATTGGTTACTCACAGGGGTAATGATGATTATCATCCAAACTCTTCTGGGCGGTGTTACACGGCTCACCGGCTCAGGCCTATCCATTACCGAATGGAAACCCATTATGGGCACCCTGCCACCCATGGACGAACAAGAATGGAATCGCGCATTTGAAGCCTATAAACACATCGGCCAATTTCAACTGATCAATAAAAATTTCACACTAGGCGATTTCAAAGCCATTTTCTTTTGGGAGTGGTTTCATCGTCTTTGGGCACGAATGCTGTTTGTAGTATTCGCCATCGGCTTCGGTTATTTCATCTACACAAAGCAAATAACGAAATCCATGGTGCGTCCGTTCCTGGTACTGTTGGTATTGGGTGGCTTCCAGGGCCTTATTGGCTGGCTCATGGTTGCCACCGGCCTCAACTCTACCGATATACATGTTCACTACATGGCATTGGCAATTCATTTTATAGCCGCTATGGGCTTGGCATGCTATACCCTTTGGTTTGCACTCAGCC
>CAIVHI010000072.1 GCA_903905685.1 uncultured Bacteroidota bacterium
CTCATGCTTGTATTTTACCGGGAAATTGGCCGACGGGTTGATATGGTATTGTGCTACCGGCTTTTTCGTGATTTTTTCCACTTGTTTGGAATATGGGCCAAATACGTAATTCACTCCGTCGTATTCATAATAGTTGGTGATGGGTGCTGTGCCCTTGTAAATGCCCGATGTGCCCGTAGGCCCACTCCAAAAACTGTAGTAATTGCTGCTGTATAGATACTGGCAGGGGAGAAACACCCACCAGTCGGCCGGGCAGGAGAATATTTTGGTGGGGTCGTTGGGTTTCAACTCGAAGGCGGGCGGCATGGGCGCCCAACCATAGTAGCCATTGCCCCAGCGCCACATCACCCAAGCAGGTCCCCAGTTTCTGCCCGGCTTCCACAGCCAGCCATAGTAGGGGTCATAAAGCCAAGAGCCATAATGGAAACATGCCCATCCCCAAATATAGTCGGATATCCAAGTATTGCCATATTGCGTCATGCACCAATGCCCATTCGTAAAATAAGGGCGGAAGGCTCCGTCTACATTCGGTGAAAACAGGTAGCCGTACGCAGGGTCTTCAATCCATTGGCCATAGGGGGCCAGGTTGATGTAGAAATCGTTGTAGGTATATTGAGCCTGTGCAGCATCGTCTTGCGCCCGAACTTGGCCTGACGTGGCGTAAAAAAGGATGCCCATCAGCAATATCACCTTATAATAGCCCGAGCAACGTAGAAAACTTAAACCTGAATATGCCATTTGGAAAACATCTGCCATCCGCGAATCGGGATGTGCCGATGGATACAAAAATAGGGGAAATATATAATTGCATGGGTAGAATGCGGCTGAACCATATGTGCAGTGCCAAAGTACAGGCGGTTGTTCGCTATTGCGGCTGCGCCGCCAGCTTTCGCCTTTATCAGAAAATCGCCCTCCTTGTCTGTTTACACATAATATCGGGGTCCTGATTTTTCAATCCACTCTGCTTACCTTTGGTAACAACTTATGCCTGCACCTTCCAATATACGGCCTGCCGCTGCGCTGTCTCCGCAGGAACGCGAATATGAAAACGCTATCAGGCCCGGCCTGATAGCCGACTTTGCCGGGCAGCCCAAGCTCATAGAGAACCTGCAAATCTTCATCAAGGCGGCCAACTTGCGTGGCGAGCCGCTGGACCATATCCTGTTTCACGGCCCGCCCGGATTGGGCAAAACCACGCTGTCGCGCATTGTGGCCAATGAACTGGGTGTGAAAATCAAGGAAACCAGCGGCCCGGTCATCGAGAAACCGGCCGATTTGGCGGGATTGCTCACCTCGCTCGAAGCCCGCGATGTGCTGTTTGTGGACGAAATACACCGCCTCAGCACTGTTGTGGAAGAATACCTGTATTCGGCAATGGAAGACTTCAAAATCGACATCATGATCGATTCGGGTCCTGCCGCACGTTCCATACAGCTCACCCTCAACCCATTTACACTGGTGGGTGCCACCACCCGTAGCGGTTTGCTCACGGCACCGCTGTTGTCGCGATTCGGCATCAAGAGTAGGCTGGAGTATTATCCTGCCGAGGTGTTGGCACGCATTGTGGCGCGTGCAGCCGGTGTATTGCAGGTGCGCACCACGTCGGACGCCGCCATGGAGATTGCCAAGCGGAGCCGGGGCACCCCACGTATAGCCAACGGACTACTGCGCCGCATGCGCGACTTCGCACAGGTGCTGGGCAATGGCGTCATTGATTTGGCCATTGTGGAACACGGCCTCCGCGCACTCAATGTGGACGAAAGCGGTCTGGACGACATGGACAATAAGATTTTGACTACCTTGATAGATAAGTTCAAAGGTGGGCCCGCCGGCATCAGCAATATCGCCACATCGGTGAGCGAGGAGGCCGGAACCATCGAGGAGGTCTATGAGCCGTTCCTGATTCAGGAGGGCTACATCATGCGAACGCCACGCGGGCGCGAGGCTACAGACAAAGCCTACAAACATTTGGGCCGGAGCCGACAGTCTAACGGACTGCTCTTCTGAGTCCGTATACCCACCTTAAAAACCTGGGGCGCGACATCTCTGCCGCGCCCCACGCCTATTGTTCAATTTCAGGAAATGACTATGGCTGTTTGTAGGTCAGCTCCATGTTCCAAAACAGGAAAGCCCATTTGTCGGCTTGTTCACCAATAATCATATCGGTAGGCTTGCCGGCACCGTGGCCTGCCTTGGTCTCGATGCGGATGAGGGCGGGGTGGTCGCAACCTTGGCCATGTTGCAATGCCGCGGCAAACTTGAAAGAGTGCGCGGGCACCACGCGGTCGTCGTGGTCGCCTGTAGTAATGAGAGTAGCAGGGTAGCACAGGCCCGGACGTACATTGTGTACGGGCGAATAACTGTGTAGGTATTCAAACATTTCCTTGTTGTCTTCGGCTGTACCATAGTCGTATGCCCATCCGGCACCTGCGGTAAACTTGTTGTAACGCAACATGTCCATCACGCCAACTGCGGGGAACGCCACGCGGAAGAGGTCGGGGCGGCGGGTGAGGCACGCACCTACCAACAGGCCACCATTGGAGCCGCCAGATATGGCCAAGTATTTCTTAGAAGTATAATCTTCCTTAATCAGGTATTCGGCTGCGGAAATGAAATCGTCAAACACATTGTGTTTGTTCAGCTTGGTCCCTGCATCGTGCCACTTGTCGCCATATTCGCCGCCTCCACGCAGGTTGGCCACTGCATAGATACCGCCGTTCTCCATAAATACCAAGTTGCTGACGCTGAACGAGGGCGTAAGGCTGATGTTGAAACCTCCATAACCATACAGCATGACGGGGTTGCGGCCATGACGCTGCATGCCCTTTTTGTAGGTGATGATCATGGGCACCTTGGTGCCGTCTTTCGATTTATAGAATACCTGCTTGCTCTCATACTCCTTGGGGTCGAACTTCACGCCCGACGTCTTGTATACCTCCGACTTACGGGTAGTGAGGCTGTATTTGAATATGGTGGGGGGATATACGTAGGAAGTATACGTGTAATAGGTTTCCATTTCGGTGGTCTTACCGCCAAAGCCGCCTGCGGTGCCCAAACCGGGAAGCGTCACTTCACCCTCTTTCTTGCCGTCCAAGCTGTATTGGAACACCTCGCTCACGGCATCCTTCACGTACTGGGCAAAAAATTTGCCGCCGCAGGTACTCACGGTAAGCGGAAATTCGGTTTCGGGAATCAGGTCTTTCCAGTGCTCCTTGCCGGGATGTGCGGCGTCGGTCACTACAAGTTTGCGGTTGGGTGCACCTTGGTTGGTGGTGAGGAACAGTTTGCCCTTGGCCGAATAAACAATGTCCTGCTCGTTTTCGAAACCCGTTACCACAGGCACGATTTTGGAATCTTTCTTCGTCAGGTCCTTGATGTAGAGCTCATTGCCGTAGGTGGCATTGGCGGCCGATATTACCAGGAAGTTTTGATCCTCTGTCACACCACCACTTACATAGCGGCGTTGCATGTCTTCGCCGCCAAAGATGAGTTTGTCTTGCGACTGTGGGGTGCCCAGTTTGTGGTAGTACAGCTTGTGCACTTGGGTTTTTTCAGACAGTGCGCTGCCTTTGGGCTTATCGTAGCTGCTGTAGTAGAAGCCTTCGTTTTTGTACCAGCCTATGCCCGAGAATTTCACGTCGCGCAGGGTGTCGTCCAGCTGCTTGCCGGTAGTGGCATTGATGATGATGACTTTGCGCCAGTCGGACCCGCCCTCGCTGATTTGGTATGCCGCCAGCGAGCCGTCCTTGGTGAAGTCTATTCCGGCCAACGATGTGGTACCGTCGGGTGAGAACTTGTTGGGGTCGAGGAATATTTCGGGTTCTCCGCCGGTCTTTTGGCGATACAGCACGCTTTGGTTTTGCAGGCCGTCATTCTTGTAGAAGTACGTATAGGCACCTTGTTTGAACGGGGCCGAATAGCGGGTGTAGTTCCAGAGTTCTGTGAGGCGTTTGCGGATGGCGTCGCGGAATGGGATTTTGTCCAAGTAGGCGTCGGTCACTTTATTTTGTTCCACCACCCAGTGGCCTGTTTCCGTGCTGCGATCGTCTTCCAACCATCGGTAGGGGTCGGCCACCTTGGTGTCGAAGTAGGTATCGGTATAGTCAGTCCTACGGGTTTCCGGATATTTCCCGGTGAAGGCAGGGTTGTTCTGCCCATGCGCCATTGCACTTGTCGCCATAATTGCAGCAGCTAAGATTGTTTTTTTCATAAACGTGTTATTACCGTCGGCATTAAAAGTAATGATTATTTGGATAACGAGGCTTTTTGGCGACTTCATGCCGAAACCTGAAAACCCTTATATTCGTTGCTACTTTACAACTACTTCAAAACAGGACGTTTATGGAAGAAATGGAAGATACATCGGAGAAGCTGCAAGAGATACGGGAAGAGATAGAAGAAAACGAACGCAAGGAGGCCTGGATGTTCAAGGTGGCACTCACCACGGCCATCATATCGGTTTTGGCTGCCATAACGGGGCTGTTTGCCGGCCACCATGCCAATGAAGCCGTGATTGAGCAAATCAAGGCATCTGACCGTTGGGCGCAGTACCAGGCCAAGGCCATCAAGCTCGATGTAGAGCACTCCACATCTGTCATATTGGAAGCCACCGGCAAGCCGGTAGACCCTGAGTTGGCCAAGCATACCGCGAAGTTGGAGGAAGATAAAGTGGAAATCAAGAAAGTGGCCGATGAAGAAGAACATGCGTCCCAAAACCACTTGGCTATACACGCCATACTGGCACGAGCCGTCACCATTTTCCAAGTAGGGATAGCCATTTCCGCCATTGCCATCGTGACCCGCAAAAAATGGTTGTGGTATGGCAGTATGGCACTTGCGGGGGCAGCAGTATATTTTATGGTGTCGGGCTTTTTGGCAGGTTAGATGGCTGAGGGTCTATGAAACGCCGCCGGAAGATATTTTATAGGCCGGGCATGATCAGCCTCATCGCCATTCCTGCATTACTCTACCATTTCGGCAGCATCGCCTTACGCACGAGGAATGCCAACGTGGTGGAAGCGTGCTGGTTCAATCAGAAATATTGGGATTCGCTTACGGTTAGGTATCCGGATGGATACGACCCTATTCCCGCTCGGAGCGTTCGGCACATCTACCTTTCGGGCGACCCAAAAAACGACGAACCCGAAATGAGGGTCGGTGAAAGAATGATTGCGGGCATCATGGCGCAAAAGGATACCACGCACGCCGTGTTTTTTCACTTTGGAGCGCAGTGCAAGTATAGCGCACTCATTCAAGTCATAGATTTGGCGCTGGCTTGGCAGGTCTTGGAATATGTGGTTTCGGACAATGGAGTCTTTATGTTCTATGAGGCTCCCCGGCAAGACTCGGGCTTGCCGGTTCCTGAGCCCATCCATATATAGACAATGAGCGGCTCCATACCGCTGCCGAATGTCGTCACCATTTTACCGCACCCCATCTTCCTCCAGCAACTTCCTATCGTATTCGGCTTTGAGGTCGGCAAGTGCTTCATCAAATCCTTTTCTATCGATAAAGGCCGTAGGGTTATAGGCACTGCCGGGTTGATGTTTGCCCATAAGGTTAAACTGGCTCCCATGTGAGGCGAGCCAAATGTCGAACTTCAAGCGTTTCATGGCCTCGAATGTATAGGCATAGTCTTTGGCGATGGTGGGGTAGGTGGGAATGTCGGAAAACTTTTTGTCTGTGACGATGGTTGGCATGTTGGCAATCAGTACCGTGTATTTCCTTTGTTCATCCTGCACTTCCAGCAGATAGCTGCAAGAACCTTTGGTATGCCCGGGGTGGTGCAGCACTTTCAGGTTTACTCCGCCGAGGGTTATGGTGTCGCCGTCGTGCAGTATCCGACCAATCTTTACGGGCTCGAAAAGCCTCTCGTCGCCTTCTTGGCTGTAGTCCGACAGCCCGCCATCGGCCATGCTCAGGGCATCGCCCCCATCCACCATCATTTCGGCCCCTGTCGTTTTTTGTATTGCCGCCATTGCGCCAACATGGTCGTAGTGCGCCTGCGTAGTCAACAATATTTTGGTGTCGGATAGCTTGAATCCCAATTTCTCTATATGCTGATTGATGGTTTGGGCTGAAGCCGCCAAACCGGTATTGATGAGGATATTGCCGTCTGGGGTCGCTATGAGGAAGCAAGCCAAGTCGTACGTCCCTATGTAGTAGAGGTTGCCTGCTATTTGAAACGGCAGATAGGGCTTAGACCAATCGGGATGCGATTTCGTGGATGGCTCCACCACCTTTTGGGCAAGTGCCATACGGTTGGCAGATAAGAGCGCCAAAAGCAGGATTCCATTTTTCATTGCATTCGGAAGCATGGCAATGGGCCGCCAATTTGTTGCGGCGTTCCAAATATAGCATCCTAATTCGGTTTGTTGCCTGGTGTCCCCTGACTTGCACCGATATGCCGCGAAGCGGTTCATCGGGCCGTTTGGAATGGCGTAACAGGCATCGCTACCCGGTTCTCGAAACCTGCCAGAAAAGAAAACGCCGGGGAGAACACCCCCGGCGTAATAAGTGAGCTGAACCGTAATCTAATACATCGCGGTAAAGTTGCCTTTCTGTACCAAGACCCAATTCTGGGCCAAATCCAGGCTTTTGTAGAGTCCCTTATTGGTCGCCAAGAACACCACTTTTTGGACGTTTCCGTTTTTATAGAAATTTTCCTTGGCTGTAATGGCTTTTACGATTACGCCGGCGGGCAAGCCATTGTTGGCGGGTTGGTAGGCATGGGCGTTGTTGATGATGTATACGCCTTGGCCTGCCGTTCCAATGAGGTTAACTTCTTCAAAAGGGGAATAAGTGCAGAGCAGTTGGGTGTTTGCAGGAAGTCCGCTGAATTTTGTCCAGTTTCTTCCATAGTCGTCGCTAAAGTAGGCACCATTGGTTCCTGCATTGTCGATGGCAATGATTTCGTTGTTCAAATGCCCCACGCTGAAGAAGCCTGTTGTTGGCAACGGGATTCCTGTCGGGTTCCATGCCGTGATTGCCGGCGTGGTTTCATTGAATTCCGTTGTGGGGAATGTGTCTGTGCGATAGAACGAGCGGTGGTTGACAGCATCCCACCCCATGAGCACATTGGCCGTAGTGAATGTCATACTGGTAATGGAAACCGGGAGGGCGGCAACGCTATCGGTATTGTAGTAAGACTCGAGCGTCCAAGAACCCCAGATGCCATTTTGGAAGCTGTATGCCAAGCCCAACCAGTTGTTGCCGGACGGCGTAGACGAGGTAATATAAACCCTATTCCACCTGGGGATGTCGATGATGGATGATTGGTTGAGGTCAAACGGATATCCGTTTACTCCGGTTCCCGGCAACATCCGCAAGGTGTCGTAGGAGATGTTGAAGTTTGTACCGTTGTTGGAACTGAAATACAGGTTTGGGGTTTGCTTTGCGAAAATCAATATAGATTTCGACGTGCAAATGGCCCTAAATGGCACGCCATCGGCCGTGAATGGCACCGTATTGACCACCACGCCGTCGTTCGTATTGAAGAGGGCACCCGAGCTGTCGCCGAAGTATAACGTGTAGGCAGTGCCTATCACCGAATTGTTGTCTATGGTATTGTTGCTCTTCTGGCAGCTTTGGCTCCCCAATACAGCCAAACCGATTAAAATCCCCAAGTATGAAAACCTCTTTTTCATTGCAAATGCTAATGCTTTTTAGTTTAGTTCGCCCCATTGGGGCATCCATCAAGAAAGACGGCATGCCGATACGAAACGTTGGCGGCCGTCCCGTTATTTCTGAAGTTTATCGGCATCACTGATTTTCATGCCGTAATCCATCAGCGCAATAATACTGCTTTCCTCCTTATTTGAAAAATCAATATCGATATGCGATTCGAAGCTGTTGTTCTTGAAACTGCCGCCGTCTATCGAGATATTGTCTAACAACCGCTTGCTCTCGGAAAGTATGGCAGAGTCGTGCGCATTGGTCACTATACCATTGTCGATGTTCTTCACCAACTCCTTGATATCCAAGAATATTCCCAGTGGATGCCCGTACACGTGTTCCACTGCGGCCGATGGCATCTTGTGAGATTTGAAGCTTCCGTCAAGAAAGCCCTTTGCATTCGCAAATTTATTGGATGCAACCGCATAGTGTTCACCAATGATGATGTATACCGAGTCTTTGGAGTCTATCGGTACGGTGTAACTGTTGGTGCCGGTGGGCATCAGGTTGCCCGCATCCTTGTACATATTGAAAATGCGGTCGAAGCTGGCCTTTTTGTTGATTTTGATTACAACCGTCATCCCCAAGGATGGCTTTTGGGTGGGATGATTCACCGGCTTGCCCATTAGGGAGTCGGTTTCCATCACTGTTTTTACACTAAGGTCGTTAAGCACAATGGCCATATCGCCAGTGAAGGATTCCATGATGTTGTCGAAAGACAGGCCTTGCGTGCCAAGGCCCAGATTGATGAGCCCAAGCAGGCCGGTTTTGTCTATCGATTTCTTCAAGCCCGAGGGGGATAGGTGCCAGGTCATCAGCAAATCCAATTTGTCTTTTGGCAATTGGTCTATCATTTCCTTGTCGGCATTCGTTCCGCCCAAGTCTTTACCTATTTCGCTCAGTTCCTCCGATACATAATAGTTCAAGTCGCCGGTAATCTTTCCGGCTTTGAAATCGAATCCGGCTGCAAAGGCGGCATCTTTCCAAAGGGAGTTGGAAAGGGAAATGCCGCCCATTTTTTCGGCCATGTTTTCGCTCATGTATTGGCTCATGAGCTGGTCGTAGTTGAGCCACAGCGTGATGTCGTGCCCGTTAGTTTCCAAGGTTTTGAAGTGGGCATTGTTGATGATGGAGTTTTCTTTGTTGATGGAAAATGCATTGTCCATCTCTGCCGATATCTCGGCTTCGTTTTGCGGCGTCGCAGGCGGCGCGGCATGTCCGGTGCGAATCTCGTCGTAATACTCTCCCGGGTCCGCTGTAACGTTGGTTACAATCAGCAGCTTTTTCGTCCAGCCAATATACATGGCATTGTTGATGACGGCCTCTTTCCGGTCGCCCTTCTGCTTGATGCCGGGGTTGGGGATGATTTTTTTGAGGTAAGTCTCGAAGTCGTCGGCATTGGATAGCGGCACGAGTACCGAAACCCGGTTTCCGCCCTTGATGCGTTTGTCGGTCTTGATGTAGCAGTAGATGGTGTTCAGGAAGTCGATACCCGAGTTCTCTATGCCTGCCACAGCATCGTTGGCATTCTTCTCGGGCATGCGTTTCTGCATTTCCTTAAAGAGTTTGCTGCCCGTAATAACGTTCCAGGCAATTTTTTTGCTGAGGGACTTCAGGTTTATTCCGGCAACCACCACGGCATCCTTGGGAATGTAGCGGGCATGGTCGGGCAGGCTATGGCATGCCCCCAAAAACAAGACACCAACCAAAAGCACGGTTGTTGCCTTAAGTTGGTGCCTTGCAAAACGCTTCTTGGGCGTACTAGAATGGAAGGTCATCTGATGTTTCCTGTGAATTTGAATTATAGGAACCCTGTGAAGCGAAGTTGTTGGAGCTCGAACCTTGGTTTCCACCATTGTTTTGATATTGGTTGTTGTTTTGTGGAGCCGATTGACTGCTCGCAGCACCTGCGGCTTCTACACTCCATGCGTTGAGGTTGGAGAAGTAGCGCTCTTTGTCGTCCTTGGTCCACTTGGAGCCGCGGATATTGAAACTCACCTTCACCATGTCGCCTTCATTATACTTGTCAATGATGTCGCACTTCGCGTTAACCAACTGCATGGCTGCATAATTGATGTAGCTACTGCCATTGATTTCCTCAGAGAGCTCGACCACAAACTCCCTTTTCCTGAATTTATCGCTCACATTCACGACATCGTACTTCTTGAGCAGCCTCCCCGTTAATTCTAAATTCATTTTTAAAATATTTAATTATAAGAAAATATTTGCACAAACAAATTATGGTAAAAACAACAAAAGTAGGATTAAACCGGCAATAAAAAAACACCCGGAATGCACCGGGTGTTTTTTGCCTTCAAGGGAGGCTGATGGGTCTCGAACCCACGACCCTCAGAACCACAATCTGATGCTCTAACCTACTGAGCTACAGCCTCCGTCTGGAATCAATGGTGCAAAAGTAAGGGTTTTGGGTTTTAAATGGCTGCTTTGCCGAAAAAAATGATTGAATATGGACACATCTTCGGCCAGGCGGCCTTCAACGTTTTACAGCGCATGCTGTAAAAAGCTTTGGATTTTGGATTTAAGCAATGAAAACAAGGCTGTGCAAGATTTGGACAAGACATGTTCCTACTTCAGCGTCCGAAGAGAAGTCGACGATTTATCAAGACGGTTTCCTTAAAATAGGGATTCTTTTTCGTCGGTTCCTCCAAAAGGTCTGGTGGTCGGTGCAAGAGGTCTTGGAGCGAGCATTTCAAGTCGTAATGGTTGTCCACGTCATCCTTGACGGCGATGGGCTCAAAATTCACAACGAGGTCGTTGGCGCCGGCACTATGGAATCTTTGGGTAAAGTCCAAACCGTACGCAAATAGCCCGCTCACTTTGTGCTTCGATCACAGGCTTATAACGTCATCCAAATAGGTATCAGGTATTTCCGTGGTGCTACATTACCATTTTAGCGCAATACAAAATATCGCCCTGTCAGGGCGATATTTAGCTGTACGGCGGTCGTTGGTAACATTAAATTAATATTGGCGTAACATTGA
>CAIVHI010000073.1 GCA_903905685.1 uncultured Bacteroidota bacterium
CCTTCGTATGTTCACGACATGAGAAAGTAACATTCTTTCCCCTTGTTTTTTAGATTGTAAAACGCCAATCGGACGATATCGCTAAATATCCGCTGGTGTTCATTGCTATACTTATCACAGGTGGTCTTTTTGGCAAGTTTGAACTCGAAAATGGCTTTCAAATATTCGTCACCGTCAATTTCCCGCTTATCTTCTTCATAAATGACGAGGTCAATCCGTTTTCGTATGAATATGGGATGTGGTTTTTCAAGGACGACCCTTTCGATTGCTATACCCTCGGCGGTTATCGTGTCGGCTACCGGGTACCTCAGACTCGCCTCGTGAATAAACCTTTCCCGTCCGATTTTGGATTGATATCCTTGCCAATAACAAATCGCATCAACTATCGAAGCACACTGCTCACTAATTTGCTTTTTGGCCATATTGCGTTACAGGAGTCGATATTTTGTCGTTTTCATAATTAAATGGCCGCTGATACATATCATTAATATCACTTACCACTACCCGCATCCAAGGGTTATCCAAGTTGGCATCTACTAGCCGATGGCATTCTTTTCCTTTGGAATATAATCTAACGGCCTCTTCAAGAACAATCGTAGGATTTAGATTGCCGGTATAAATGAATACCGCAATTTTGCCTTTTTTCTCCCCACCTTCCAATGGATACTCGGATTCACTGATTATCAAATCTTCAAATTTGTTCATGATTAAAGAAGTTTGCATCTCAAAGTTACTGATTCGGACTGACTAATGGTTTGGGGGGCTGACAATATTTAGGCCGTTTTAATGGTACCGGCAATTCCAAAATGTGTGCACGGCGTTCTTGGTCGGTTCCGGTTTTCAAAATATCGGTCATCTGACGTTCATGATTGGCTGGCTCCAGTTGATTTACCGTGTCTCATCCCCCCCCCTCCCCAAACACCCCTTTTTTTGCTAATTTTGCAGGCACTTCGATGGAGACGGCTCCATCGAAACTCGAACCATTACTTCACCGGCTAAACTTCCGACAACTCATGGAACCCGAATCTCTTCAGGGGCGACTGCGGTCCAAAATCCTGGAAATGAATTTCAAGGCAAAATCAGGCCACATAGGTAGTGCGCTGAGTTGCTTGGACATCATGCTGTCGGTGCTGCCCGACAGGGCTGAGGGCGATACCTTCATCCTCTCCAAAGGCCATGCCACCAGTGCTTTGTATGCCGTGCTGAATGCCCTCGGCGAAATTCCCGATGAGGTGATAGATTCGTTCTACAAGAACGGGTCGGTACTCACCGGCCACCCCGCACCGCTCAAGTTCCCATCCATACCATTTGCTACCGGCTCGCTTGGCCACGGCTTCCCCATTGGCAACGGCATTGCCCTGGCCGACAAGATAAAGGGCTCGACGGCCATGACTTGCGTATTGATGAGCGATGGCGAAACCAATGAAGGCACTACTTGGGAGGCCGCCCACTTCGCGGTAGCGAACAAACTCGACAACCTGCTGGTGATTATAGACAAAAACCGCTGGCAGGGCTTTGGCAGCATTGGCGAGGTACTGGGCGACACCGCCGCACCCCAACTTTGGGCGGCACTCGGCTTTGAGGTGAACGAGGTGGATGGCCACGACATTGCCGCCATCCGCACCCTGAAAAACGAGTTGCGCCAACGCAAAAACGGCATTCCCAAAGTGCTCATTGCCAACACCGTAAAAGGCAAGGGCGTAGACTTTATGGAAGACACCCTCGACTGGCACTACTTATCCATGAACGACGGCCATTACGAAAAAGCCGTAGCATCGGTACAAACCAATTACAAATCCTCCCAACCTTAATCTGCCCACGACTATGAGGAAACATTTTTCCAACTATATCGAGAACGTTGCCGACAAGTATGACGACTTGGTTTTTGTGACCGGCGATTTGGGCTACAATGCTTTGGAAAACCTGCGCGACAAGCTGGGCAACCGGTTCATCAATGCCGGTGTGGCCGAGCAGAATATGATTGGCATGGCGGCCGGCATGGCCTATAGAGGCTACCGGGTGGTGTGCTACAGCATTGCCCCCTTTGTGGTGTACCGCTGCCTGGAACAGATGCGCAACGATGTGTGTTTCCATGAGTTGCCTGTTTTCATTGCAGGCAATGGCGGGGGCTACCACTACGGTGCCCTCGGCAGCTCGCACCATGCCTTGGAGGACTTGGCGGTGTTGAGCGGCCTACCCAACATGCGGTGCTACGTGCCCGCATTCCTCGACGACATGAACACCTGCATGGATGAGATGTTTGAACGCAGGCTGCCGGCCTACCTACGCCTTGGTGTGGGCAAGCCGATGCCCGCAAGCTTCACGCCTACTGCCTATGGAGCAAGACGCACGGTGGCCAATGCCCAACTCACGGTTGTGGCACAATCGCCCATCATCAACAATGTGTTGCAGGCACTGCAAAACGATGGCCTGGATGGCGTTACCGACGTATTCGTAGTAAACCGTATGCCACTGACCGACCTGCCGGCCGACATTGCCCACAGTTTATCGACCTGTAAACGGCTGCTTACCGTGGAAGAACATGTGGCCGTTGGTGGGCTGGGTGCATCGGTGGCCTACCAAGCCGCCGCACTTGGCATAGCGGTGGAAAAATATGTGTCGGTATGCGCGCACGGCTACCCCAATGGGCTGTATGGCAACCAAAGTTACCACCACGAAGTAAATGGCATGGATATTGCGGGATTGTCGCGAACATTGCACACATTTTTCGAGAACGCCTGAGCGTCAATACCTTTACCTTGAAATTAGAACAAGACTTACAACATATTGTGGCACACACCGGTGAGGTTTGGAAACGCCTCGCGGGCAAAACCATATTCCTTACCGGCGGTACCGGATTCTTCGGCAAATGGCTGCTGGAGAGTTTCATTTACGCCAACAACACCCTGAATCTGGATGCCAAACTGATTGTCCTGAGCCGCCGCCCCGATGAATTTTTGAGAGAATACCCACACTTCAATACCCCCGGCATTCGGTTTATGGCGGGCGACGTCCGCAACTTCGAGTACCCGACAGACGACATCCATTACATCGTCCACACGGCATCAGACGTGAGCGTGACGTTGAATATGGAGCAGCCGTTGCTGATGTTCGACACCATTGTGGAGGGCACGCGGCATGTGCTGGAGATGGCGAGGGTGAAGAAGGTAAAATCGGTGCTGCACACCAGCTCGGGTGCCGTTTATGGCCGCCAGCCCCACGACCTCACCCACATTCCCGAAGACTTTATTGGCGGGCAAGACGTATATGAACGCGGCGCAGCCTATGGCGAGGGCAAGCGGGTGGCCGAGATGCTGGGCAACATCTACTACAACACCTACGGCATAGAATCGAAAATAGCCCGCTGCTTTGCCTTTGTGGGCCCCTACCTGCCGCTCGACATCCATTTCGCTGTAGGCAACTTCGTTCGCGATGTGTTGAAGGGCACGCAGATAGAGATTAAAGGCGACGGCACCCCCTATCGCTCCTACCTCTATGCCTCCGACCTCGCCATCTGGCTGTGGAACATCATGATTTTCGGGCAACACTGCCGCCCCTACAATGTTGGGTCTGACGAAGACCTGACAATTGCAGATTTGGCCCGCATGGCCGCCTCTTTCTCGCAGACCGAAAAGGAAATATCCATCGCACTGCCGCCAAGCGGCATGCCGCCCGCCCGCTACGTGCCCAATATTGATCGTGCCAAGGGCGAATTGGGACTGCTGGTAAGGGTTGGGCTTCGCGAAGGCATAGAAAAGACGCTTGCATTCCATTCTTGACGCTTTCCCACTATTTTTGCAGGGCAAAAGCCCCGAACATAGTGGAAACCAAAAAGAAGCATATTTCCGTCCTTACTCCCTGTTACAACGAAGAGGGAAATGTGGCCAATTTGGCTAAAGCCGTAGCCGAGGAGTTCAAAAAACTGCCGCAATACACGTATGAACACGTGTTTATAGACAACAGTTCTACAGATACGACCGTGGCGCTGCTCACCGGCCTGGCTGCCGGAGACCCTAACGTCAAGGTCATCCTGAATGCCCGCAACTTCGGGCACATCCGATCGCCCTTCTATGGCATGTTGCAATGCAACGGCGACGCCGTGATATCGCTGGTGGCCGATTTTCAGGACCCTCCCGAATTGATTGGCACGTTCCTGAAGAAATGGGAAGAGGGCTACAAGGTGGTGATTGGCGTGAAGAAGAAGAGCCATGAAAACCCGCTGATGTTCGCCATCCGTAAATTCTTCTACAACCTGCTCAGCAACATGTCGGACAGTGGCGAGCCGCCCGTGAAAAACTTCAC
>CAIVHI010000074.1 GCA_903905685.1 uncultured Bacteroidota bacterium
AACTCCATGATGTTCACGCCTTTGGAACCCAGTGCGGGCCCGATTGGCGGTGCAGGGTTGGCCTGTCCGCCCTTAACTTGCAGCTTTACGTAGCCGCTGATTTCTTTAGCCATTCAGCTTTTGTTTTGGTGTTAACGAATATCCCTCAGGCATTACGCTATCGGGGTTTTCTTCCAAATCCGGTCTTTATTCAAGAACGACAAATAATTGGGAGTGCAAAGGTATACGTTTGTTGTATAAAAACAAAAAAACTTTGGGGAAAACTCGATTCCCCCAAAGTTTTATGTAAAAGCCCAACCCCGCCAAGGATTGACCGCCTACTTCAACTCATCCATGAGTTTTTGGTTGTTGTGTACGTAGTCGGCCTCAAACGTGGTGCCTGCTGCCGTTTCGATAGACTTCTTGGCGGCCTCGATGGCGGCCTTCCTGTTGCCCAACTTCTTCTCTATGCGGGCCTTCAAATACCAGTTGTAGAATGCCTTCGGGTCTTGCTCCAAGGCTTTGTCCACATACTCCTTGGCCTTTTCGGCATCACCGCCCGATTCGAAAACGTATCCGGCCACTTGGCCGTAGGGTGGATGGTTCAATGCATTGTCTATATTCTTGGCAACCGCAGTTTCGTTGTGCACGGTTACGGGAATGGACACCTTGGTCTTTTCCCACATCAAATCGATTTTGCAGGTGGTATAGGTGATGTCCGATATCTCGATGGTGAAGGTTTGGCACATGTTGGGGATGCGCGAAGCGTCTACCTTGAAACGCGCCACATCGTTGCCCTTGTCGAATCCTTCGGGGCCGAAGGGGGTGATGCCGAGGTTGAACACCACTTCCCACTTGTCTTTGCCGGGAATGGTGTAGAGGGCATATTCACCCGCCTTGATTTTGGTGCCCATAATGTCTACATCCTCGCCAAACTTCACCTTGGTGGCGCCATTGGCCCCGGTGCGCCATGGGCGGTCGTAGGCCACCACATCGCCAAACACCTCGCGGCCGCGCATGGACGGACGGCTGTAAGCAATCTCGATTTGCGACAGCGAGAAGTCTTGAACCAGCTTGGCAGTAGGGCTGAGTGCCGGCAGCTTAAGCGATGCCTGTGCCGTAGCCCTGTGGCCCACCGCAACCATTGCACCGCACATCATTAAAGTAAAAACGACCTTTTTCATGAAATCCTTGTTTTGATACTGCAAGATAGCGGGTTGTGCGCAATGGAAGCGTGAAAATTATTGGGTGGGTGGGTGAATCGACCACCGAAACGCTCCTTTTACATAAGCCCAAAATATCCTGTTAATCTTGTTTTGGTGGTTTGGAAAATGTTTATTTCAACGTAAATGTCTTTGAAATCAATCAAAGGGAGTTTCGCCACCCCACTCACCAACAACCGGTATCGGCTGCCCCTTTCCTGAAAAACGCTCCTTGAAACCATGCAGGAAATCGGTACCGAAAACCGCTTCCGGCTGCTGGCCCATAAAGTCGATGCCGTGGGTGGCACACCATTGGTGGATTCGGCTCCTCGATTCGTCGACGGTTTGGGGCGAAAGGACTATTATTTGGGAATATGTACCGCCGAAGTCGGCGGGGGATATGGTTTTGTGTACGCAGGGTATGCCCGCGAAAATTTCGGGGTGGGCCGTGACCACCACGATTTCGACATCGGGATGCTGCGCCCTGACGGCCTTGCAAAAGGGGAATTTTATTGGTTGACGCATTTGGCCAAGCGTATGCTCCGCATGGGAATTCCGGTTACGTATGATTACAGAAAAAATCAAAAGCCATGTGCCATTCTTGGAAAAACACAGTTTTCAGTTTCAGCATTTTCGTAACTTCAATTGACCTTATGGGCAGAAAATATACCATCACCAATCAGGACGAGTGCTATTTCGTCACATTTACAGTTGTAAATTGGGTAGACCTTTTCACGAGGGACAGTTATAAAGACATTTTTGTAGATAGTGTACGATACTGTCAAAAAGAGAAAGGGTTGCTCGTCCATGCATGGGTCATGATGACCAACCACATACACCTCATACTGAGCACAACGGGCAAACGACGGCTGCAAGACATCATCAGGGATTTGAAAAGTTATACTTCCAGAAATATGCGGCTCGAAATTGAAGTCTGCCGTTACGAAAGTAGAAAAAAATGGATGTTGTATATGTTTGAATGGAACGGAAGAAACAACCCAAACAATCGGGATTTCCAACTTTGGGTACAAGACAACCACCCGATCCTATTGGCCAACGAAGCAATGTTGCTGCAACGCCTCCATTACATTCACAATAACCCCGTTGAGGCCGGTTTTGTGGTCGATCCCGCCCACTGGAAATGGGGCAGCGCCTATGACTATGCAACCCGCAAACCGGGAATCATCGAGTTGGCATTGCTGTTCTGACTCGTTTGTTCTTCCACTGCGATCGAACCTACCTTAACGCCTGCTCACGCTACAAGCGGACGCTTGGACCAGGCACCACCTTTTTCTGACACTTCTTTTCACAAAAACCCAAAAAAGATCGCCCTGGTCGAAGCGTCACGCTTCGTCCCAAGTATTCTCCGGCATCCCGCCGGAGGTGCATTTGAACCGCCGATTTGTTGCACCTGAAGTACGCGCCGGCGGACGCCGGGTGTTTGGTGGGACCAAGCGGACGCTTGGACCAGGCGCGCCGTGGCAATCGCCACCTTTTTCTGACACTTCTTTTCACAAAAACCGAAAAAAGATCGCCCTGAACGAAGCGTCCCGCTTCGTCCCAAGTATTCTCCGGCGTCCCGCCGGAGGTGCATTTGAACCGCCGATTTGTTGCACCTGAAGTACCCTCCGGCGGACCCCGGGTGTTTGGTGGGTCCAAGCGGACGCTTGGACCAGGCGCGCCGTGGCAATCGCCACCTTCTTTACTCCTTCACCAGCCGCCCCACCCAGGCACCTGCCTTCACGAAGTAGGTGCCGGCGGGAAGTGCAGAGATGTCGATAGTGGCTTTTGCCGTGCCGCAGGGCTGCACCAGCAGGGTGCGGCCCGTTATGTCGGATACCGTGATGCACTGCACATAGCCGGGTGCGGTTACGGTTACCGAGCCGCCCGCCGGATTGGGGCTGAGCAAAAGGCCCGCATTTGCAGCAGCCGCCACTCCCCTTACCCCAAGCACGCTGTCCACCACCACATAAACCCCCGATACCGCCGAATCGTAGCACACTTCCGACTCCGCCATATGGGCCGTTATGCTGTCTATGGCCATGGTCTTGGTGTAGCTCAGGAGGGGTGTGGTGGTGCTTGCCAGCAGCACGCCCCGGTTGTACCAGTTGATGATGTAGGCGGCCGGCGTATCGAGCACCGTCGCGTTCACCGTTACCGTGCTGCCCACGGCAGCATAAACCGGCGAGGGGGGCAGGGTTACCGTAGGCGTTACCGCCCCTACGGCCGTGAGCAAGATGCTGTTGCTGCTCACCGTGGTGGTGCTCATGCACGGGCTCGTAAAGGTGAGCACGCACCGCACCGAGTCTCCACCCGCGGGCATGTAGGAGTAGGTGCTTGCCGTTGCCCCGGCAACCGCCGTGCCGTCCACATACCATTGGTAGGCCGCAGTGCCGCCCACCGCCACCGCATAGCCCGCCGTAAACCCCACCGTACTGCCCACGCAAAAGGAGTCGCTCAGGGTGGTGATGGAGAACGTGGGTGGGGCGGCGGGGTAGGTGACCACTCGAACCCGGCAATTGGCATCATCGCAGATATAAAGATTACCACAAGCATCGAAGGAAACTCCTTCTGGATTATGAATACGTGCCGTATCCGCCGCCCCCCCGTCCCCGTAATACCCAGCAACACCTGTACCGACAATGGTGGAAATTATACCGGCCGTATCTACTTTGCGTACCCTCGAAGAACCATCGCCAAAATAGAAATTCCCCCAACCATCAACAGCGATACACCCAGGTGTCACGCTCGTTGAAGTAGCCGGAATACCATCGCAACAATATCCCAATAACCCATTACCTGCAATTGTAGAAATGATGCGAGTCCCTACGTCTACCCTTCTTACCCTATGATTGTAATTATCACAAATAAATATATTATTAT